>NZ_JBHVDX010000025.1:0-72629 GCF_042802555.1 Streptomyces sp. NPDC057474
ACCAATCCGGCTACTCCGACCAATCGCGCCCCCGGCGCAACAGCGGCGGCCGGGACTCGGGCACACCCGGCATGGGCCGAGTGTCGAGATAGAACCACTCGGCGGTGGGCCCGGGCCCAGGCCCGGACCCGGACGGCATCTGTCCCATTCCCCCCACCGCCGCCGTACCGACGGTCGCGTAGTCCCACACCTCCGCCGGATCCAGCTCGACATCCGGCACCGATGCCCCCGTGAACGCCGGCTCCTCGTCAAGCCCCACCGGCTTGGCCGCCGCAGGCACCTTGGTGCCCGTGTCCGTCAGATCCGGCATCAGCAGCTCCACCCGCAGCCCGGCCCCCCGCTGCTGCGCCACGAACTCCTCGACCTGGCTGCGGCAGGCATGGTCGAGGTGGGTCACCCCGAGCAGGTCGAGGCGGATGCGCGGCTTGCCGGAGGCGGCCGCGTTCTCCAGCGCGTCGATCAGCTTCGGCAGCCGCAGGAACGTGGCGTTGCCCGCCATCACGACCTTCGCCGTGTCGTCCTCGATGTGCTGCCGGATGACGGTCTGCGACATGCGCAGCGCGGCCAGCACCACACCCGCGGCCAGCCCGAACAGCACCCCTTCGAGCAGCGCGGTCGCCGTGATGACCAACGTCGTCAGCGTCATGACCGCGAACTCGCCCCGGTCCTGCCGCCACATCTTCGGGAACTCGTCCGGCGCGAACAGCTTCCACCCGCTGTGCACGAGGACACCCGCGAGCACCGAGATCGGGATCAGCGCCAGCACCTGCGGCAGGAGCAGCGCGAAGGCGAGCAGCCAGAGGCCGTGCAGCGTACGGGAGAGGCGGGTCTTGGCGCCGGCCTGGACGTTCGCCGAGCTGCGCGCGACGACCGCCGTGATGGGCAGCGCGCCGAGGACACCGGCGATCGTGTTGCCCGCGCCCTGGGCGATGAGCTCGGTGTTGTAGCGGGTGCGCGGGCCGCTGTGCATCCGGTCCACGGCGGCGGCGGTGAACAGGCTCTCCGCCGACGCGATCACGGTGAACGTGAGGATCGCCGTGATGATGCCGGCGTCGGCCAGCCCGGACAGTTGCTCCGGCCCGGGCATGTCCACGGACGCCAGCAGATTGCCGACCTGGAGCGTCTTCACCTCGACGCCCGGCAACGAGGCGACCGCGATTCCGATCCCGACGGCCACGAGCGCGGCCGGGACCTTCTTGACCGGCCCCGGCGCCTTCTTCCACAGAAAGCTCAGCACGATCGTGACGACCCCGAGCCCGGCGGCGATGAGCGCCTGCGGGTTGGTCGCGGTGTCGGCTATCAGCCCGGGGACGCCCGCCATGTTCTCCAAGGGGGTGCCCGGCGCCTTGGAGTCGGACATCGGGTACAGCTGGCTGAACATCAGCGGCAGTCCGATGCCCGCGAGCATGCCCTGGACGACGGCGAGGGAGATCGCCTGGAACATCCGGCCCAGTTTCACCAGGCCCAGCACGATCTGGAGGATGCCGGAGAAGAGGACGATCACGCCGAGCATCGCGACGCCGAACTCCATGACCGTCTCCGCGACGAGCGCCGCGAGGCCGGCCGCCGGTCCGCTGACCTGGAGCGTGCTGCCACGCGCCGCGCCGACCACCAGACCGCCGATCACCCCGGAGATGATGCCCAGCTCGGCCGGCACTCCGGAGGCCACAGCCACGCCGATACAGAGGGGCAGCGCGACCAGGAAGACGACGAGGGACGCGGTGATCTCGGTAGCGAAGTCGATACGGCCGCGTGGGGCTCCGCCGCGAGGGCCCTTGGAACCGGGGGCCGACCGGTCTGGGCCTGAGCCTGGGCCTGGGCCTGGATCCTCGGTCGCGTTCGGGCCCGGCGAACCGCGGCTGTACTCGGGCGTGTTGGGGAAGAACCCGGCGGGCTCGGTGGGGGCGTACCCGGGTGCGTCGGGGGCGTACCCGGCGGGCGCGTCGGGGGCGTACCCGGGCATGCCGGTCTGGCTGTTCCTGGCTGCCCTGCGGGCACCCCCCGCATGTCGTCGTCCGTGTGCGCCGCTCATGAGCCGTGCACCTGGAAGCCCCCGTCCGCGTCCAGTTCGTGAACCTTGCCGGTGTCGATCTCGTAGTACCAGCCGTGCAACCGGAGCCGTCCGGCGTCGAGTTGCCGCCGGGCGACGGGGTAGTCGCCCAGGACGGCGAGCTGGTTGCGGATGTTGAGCTGGACGACCTCGCGCAGGGCGGGGTCCTCGGACGACGACGTGGCGTCACGGCCGGCGCCGCCGCCGTCGGTGCCGCTGTCGACATCGGTACCGCCGCCGTTGTCCCCCAGGACCGGTTCGAGCGCGGGCCGGGCGTAGTCGAGCCACGCGTCCACCCTGGGCAGGCCGGACAGGTCGGCGCCGTACTTCAGCGCGCCCATCGCGCCGCAGTGGGAATGACCACACACCACGATGTCCTGAACGCCGAGCACCTCCAGCGCGTACTCGATGGTGGCGGCCTCACCGGAGGCGGCCCCGTACGCGTCGTGCGGCGGCACGATGTTGCCCGCATTTCGCAGCTCGAATATCTCGCCGGGGCGCGCCCCGGTGATCAGGGCGGGAATCACCCGCGAGTCCGAGCAGGTAATGAACAGCGCCTCGGGAAATTGTCCGACGGCGAGTTTCCGGTATTCATCGCTCTCGAAGTCGACCCGTCGCTTGAACGACCGGGCGCGATCCAGCAACGCCTTCATCCTGCCTCCCTGAAGTGGTTCCGACCAGCTGTTACGACCGTAGGGCGGCGATGACCAGAGGAAGGTTAAGCGAACACTAAAGCGGCACCAGGTTTTCCATAGATTTCGGCCGGACACCCCTTCGCCGCAGGTCGGGCGACCGAATACAAGCGGTTTCTGAGGGTCATTTCACACTGCTTCGGATTCCCTGCACGTTCCTGTTCGGTCTCTTGTAGCGTGGCGCCCCACAGCACGGGTCTCGTGTTGTCCCGACTTCTTGGAGAGACAGGCGGCCATGGGCGTACGAGTGCTGCTCATCGAGGACGACGAGACGATCGCCGAACCGCTCGCCGACGGGCTGCGGCACTTCGGCCTGACGGTCCACCATGTGGCCACCGGCGCCGACGGGTTGAGAGGTCCGCACGGCGATGTCGTCCTGCTGGATCTCGGCCTGCCCGACATGGACGGCATCGACGTCTGCCGCGGGATCCGCCGGACCTCCGACGTCCCCATCATCATCCTCAGCGCGCGCGGCGAGGAGGCCGACCGCGTGCTGGGCCTGGAACTCGGCGCCGACGACTATCTGGCGAAACCATTCAGCATCCGCGAACTGGTCGCCCGGATACGGGCGGTGTCGCGACGTCATCTGCGGCCGGGGGGCGGGGTCGTGCCTGGGGTGGTGGCTGGGGTTGTGGTGGCTGAGGCGGGGGTGGGGAGGGGGACCGTGGCCGACGTCGAGGCCAGGGCCGGTGTCGAGGCCGGTGCTGGGATCGAGACCGGGGCCGGGGCCCGGGCCGGGGCCTGGGCCGGGGCCTGGGCCGGGAGTGAGGCGTTCACCCAACAGGTGCCGTCTGCCCAGGAGTTGGCGGCTCATCGGGAGTCGACCACCGGGGGCGAGGGCGGTGTCGGAGGCCGGTCCGGGATTGGTTTCGGGGCTGGGAGCGACTTCGCGGCCGCGAGCGATTTCGGGTCCGGGAACGATTTCGGGGCCGGGAACCATCTCAGGGCCGGGAACCATCTCGGGGCCGAGGGCTCGAGCCGCGTCGGAGACGAGGGCTCCGGTCGCACCGGCCTCGGGGACGCGGGCCGTGGGACC
The DNA here is from genome assembly GCF_042802555.1 of Streptomyces sp. NPDC057474. Lineage (NCBI taxonomy): Bacteria > Bacillati > Actinomycetota > Actinomycetes > Kitasatosporales > Streptomycetaceae > Streptomyces > Streptomyces sp. NPDC057474. The sequence continues at coordinate 3,779 of NZ_JBHVDX010000025.1, forward strand.
GGCCTCGGGGACGCGGGCCGTGGGACCGGTGTCGGCGCCGGGGACACGGGCGACCGTAGGGCCGGCTTCGGCGCGGGGGCCGACGGGGCCCAGTACGACTGGTCGGCCGCGTACGAGACGCCGGCCCAGGGAACACCGGCGCACGGGACCCAGGGAGCGTCGACCCGTGGGGCACGGACGCAGGGACCCCCCGCGCAGGGAGCACCGATGCGGGGAACGCCGTTCGACGGCACCCCCGCGCACGGAACCCCGGCCGTCCCCGGCAACCCGGCCTTCGGGAACCCGCTGTTCGGCGGCGCCGCCGCGCAGGGCACTCCCCCGCACGGCTCGCCGATGTACGGGGCCCCGGCGCACGGCACGCCCGCTTTCGGGAGCCCGGCGTACGAAGCCCCCGTCTACGAGCCCCCCATGTACGAACAGGTCCCGCCCGGGCCTCGTGACTCCTCCGGCCCGGCGACGGCCGACGACGGTTCGGCTCCACCGCCGCCCGGCCCGCTGGTCGTGGACCGGCGGACCCGCCAGGTGTGGGTGGGCGAGGTGCCGGTCGCGCTGACGCCGAAGGAGTTCGAACTGCTGGCGCTGCTCACCGAGGACCCCGGCGCGGTCTACTCCCGGCAGCAGATCCTCAACCGCGTCTGGGACGACCACTACCAGGGCCCGACCAAGACACTGGACGTCCATGTCGCCACCCTGCGCCGCAAGCTGGGCGACCCGGCGTGGATCCAGACCCTGCGCGGTGTCGGCTTCCGCCTGGCCGTACGCGCCCCCGGGCAGACGCCGGGACCGGGCCAGGGCCAGGGCCAGGGCCAGGGCCAGGGCCAGCCCCAGAGTCACGGACGGGGACAGGGGCCGGGGCATGGCCGTGGGCGTGGCCCTGGGCCCGGGAGGCATCGCACACCCGAGGCCAGGGCGTCATGACCCGACGCCTGCTGCTGAGTTACCTCAGCCTCGCCGCCCTGGTTCTGCTCGGCCTGGAGATCCCCTTGGGCTTCGTCTACTCGCGGGCCGAACGCGAGCGGATCGTCAACTCGGCCAACGACGAGGCCGAGTCGGTGGCCGCGTACGCCGCGTTGTCCCTCGCCGCCAGCCGCCAGGACGAACTCGTCGAACGGGCCAGGCACTGCGCCGAACGCATCGGCGGAAAGGTCGTCATCGTCGACGCGGACGGCAAACTGCTGGCCTCCTCGCACTCTCTGTCCGACGACGAGGAACAGACCCTCCCGTCCCAACCCGAGATCTCCGCCGCGCTCCGAGGCCGCGCCACCAACGACGTACGTACGACGACGACGGGCGGCGTTCACTACCTGTCCGTGGCGGCTCCGGTCGGCCACGCGACGGCGGCTACCGGCACCGACTCGGGCGCGGGCACCGACTCGATCACCAGCACAAGCGCAGCCGCAGCCGCAGGGACGGCAACGGGGACAGCAACGGGGACGGGCTCAGACTCGGGTGCACTGACGCAGGGCGCCGTACGCATCACGCTCCCGACGACCATGGTGCACGCCCGGGTGTTCGCGGTCTGGCTGGTGCTGGCGCTGGCCGGACTCGCGGTGCTCACCGGGGTGGCCGCGGTGGCGTTCGCGTTCGCGCGCTGGACGGGCCGACCCATCCGGCAGTTGGAGGAGGCCACGCACCGGCTGGCCGAGGGCGGTGCGGCCACCAGTGTGGTGGTCACCTCGGGCCCGCCGGAGGTACGGAGTCTCGCGGCGGCCTTCAACACGACCGCCGCCCGCCTCGAACATCTGTTGGCCTCCCAGCGGGCCTTCGCCGGTGAGGCCTCGCACCAGCTGAAGACCCCGTTGGCGGCGCTGCGGCTACGGCTGGAGAACCTGGAGCCGGACATCGCCCGGCGCGCCCGGCCAAGTCTCGACGCGGCCGTCACCGAGACGGACCGGCTGGCCCGGATGGTCGAGGGTCTGCTGGCGATGGCCCGTCTGGAGGAGGCGGCGGCCATCCCGGCCCAGGTCGACCTGGGCGCGATCTGCGTGGAACGGCACCGTACCTGGGGGCCGTTGTTCGAACGCGAGGGGGTCTCACTGGTCCTCTTCGCCGGCGTGGTCGGCCCGGTGACGGCCGTCCCCGGAGCGGTGGAGCAGATCCTCGACAACCTCCTCTCCAACGCGCTGCGCGCCTCCTCCGCCCACAGCACGGTCACCATGGAGCTACGGCTCCTCGTCCCCGCCCGCCGGGCGCTGCGCGACGCCCGGCCCAGCTGGGTCGACCTCCACGTCACCGATGAAGGCCCCGGTATGACGCCCGACCAACGCGCCCGCGCCTTCGACCGCTTCTGGCGCGCACCCGGCGCCCCCAAGGGCGGCACCGGCCTCGGACTCTCCCTCGTCCAGCGCCTCGCCCACGCCAGCGGCGGCGAGGTGGCGCTCCGCGAGGCCGCCACGGGTGGGTTGGACGCCGTGGTCCGCCTTCCGTCGGCGGAACCGCCGGTACACCCACACGGTCACGGCTTCGGAGGGCGCCCGGGTCAGCGCCGCCGCGAGGCTCCACGGCTGCCGGCTTGAGCGGACAGCCGCGTGTGGCTCCGCATGAGCACGCCGCCGCCGCCAATGACTGGGGGCGATACGTCGTACGGCGACTGCGGGTAGGTAGTGCGTGGCTGATGTAGTACATGGCTGTTGTAGTACATGGCTGTTGTAGTACGTGGCTGTTGTAGTACGTGGCTGTTGTAGTACGTGGCTGATCGCGCAGTTTTGCGCGGCCCTTTCGGGCCTTCGGCCCGCCCATCCCTGTGCGCCACCCATGTGTCATCCGTGAACGCCGCCGTAGAGTCATGGGCTGTCCATGCCCCGTCAATCACGCTCCCCTAAGTTCCATCAGCGCGCGACCCCGCCGCCGACCGGCAGGCGGGCCGGTCAAGGCACTTCTTGGAGCGACAGTGGAACGTCGTACTCTCCTGCGCGCGGCCGTACTCGGCGGCACATCGACCGCCTTCGGCGGAACCCTGTGGCGCGGCGCCGCATACGCCGCGCCCGCTCAGCCCGGCGCCGGCCCGTACGGGGCACTCGGCTCGCCGAACGCCAACGGCATCAGGCTCCCGAGCGGCTTCACCAGCCGGGTGATCGCCCGCTCCGGCCAGACGGTCACCGGGACTTCGTACACCTGGCACAACGCCCCCGACGGCGGCGCCTGTTACGCGGACGGCACCGGCTGGATCTATGTCTCCAACTCGGAGATCAATCCGTCCGGCGGCGCGAGCGCGGTGCGGTTCTCGTCGACGGGCGCGGTCACGTCCGCGTACCGCATCCTGTCCGGCACCCGCCAGAACTGCGCCGGCGGCAAGACCCCGTGGAACACCTGGCTGTCCTGCGAGGAGGTGGACCGAGGCTACGTCTACGAGACCGACCCGTGGGGCGCGAAGGCGGCGGTCCGCCGGGACGCGATGGGCCGTTTCAAGCACGAGGCGGCGGCGGCCGACCCCACCCGGGGTGTCATCTACATGACGGAGGACGTCACCGACGGCTGCTTCTACCGCTTCCGGCCGACGACCTGGGGCGACCTGTCCTCGGGCACCCTCGAGGTCCTGGTGGCCGGCACCGCCACCAGCGGCCCGGTGACCTGGTCCCGGGTCCCGGACCCGACCGGCGCCACCGCCACCCGCAACCAGGTCTCCGGCGCCAAGCGCTTCAACGGCGGCGAGGGCTGCTACTACGCCGACAACACCTGCTGGTTCACGACGAAGGGCGACAACCGCGTCTGGCAGTACAACGCGGCAGCCCAGACCATCGAACTCGCCTACGACGACTCCCTGGTCACCGGCGGCACGGCCCCCCTCACCGGCGTCGACAACGTCACGGGCACCTCCTCCGGCGACCTCTTCGTCGCGGAGGACGGCGGCAACATGGAGATCTGCCTCATCACCCCGAACGACACCATCGCCCCCTTCCTCCGCATCGACGGCCAGTCCTCCTCCGAGATCACCGGCCCCGCCTTCTCCCCCGACGGCCGCCGCCTCTACTTCTCCAGCCAACGCGGCACGAGCGGCAGTTCATCGGGCGGCATCACCTACGAGGTGACGGGCCCGTTCCGAAGCTGACGGCCGTGGAGCCGGACGGGGCGCTCTCCTCGCGCGAGCGCCCCGCCACCCGGCAGAAACGATGGACACATCGAATACCCGGCCCACTCCGCCCTCTCGCATCTCCCACCGCCATCGCTCAGTCCCGCCGGATCAACTCCGGATCGATCCGCCGCCCGACGAGTGGCAGCGCACCGACCGCGGCCACAGCCACCGCACCGACCGCGCAGGCCAGCAGGAGTGGAACCCCGGCGCCGTCCCAGTAGATGGCGCCGCCCCCGGTCACGAGGTAGCTGGACTCGGCCAACTTGCCCGTCACCACGGCCAGGGCGAGACCTACGGCCAACGGTACGACCACCTGGGCGACCTGCACGGTCCGCAGGGTGCGGGGGCGGGCGCCGAGCAGGGACAGGGCGGTGACCTGGGGCTTCCGCTCCACGGCACGGTCCGTGGCGGCCACCAGGTAGGAGGCCACGCCGATGATCAACCCCAGGACCATGCCGATGCCCAGGAGACTCTTCACCACGGTGATCTGCTGGAGGGAGGTGACGACCACGCCCGGTGTGTCGACCTCCGTGGTGGGGTCCACACCGCCGATGCCGTCGAGAACCGCCCGGACGGTTTCGGGGGCCGAACTGCTGAGGAGGGTGAGGGTGGCGTCGTCGGGGCGATGCTCAGCGGGGACCGCCGAGGGAGGAAGCAGTACGGCGCCGCTGTGGAAGACCGGGAGTTCGATGTCGTCGCTGTACCGAAGAACTTCTCCAGGCACCTTCACCTGCATGACACGCCGATGCCCTTCGTGCCACAGGTCGAAGGGGAAGCGTGCCCCTGGCTTGTCGGCCTCTTCCTGCACCTGGTCCGGATCCCACAGCCTCATGGGGCGGCCGTCCACGCATCCGTCGGCCATCGTCACCATCCTGCGCAGTTGATCGCATGTGGCGACCACCGCTTCGAGACTCGGAGCCCATCGGCCGACGCCGGAATTCGACCGTGACTTCATGATGACCGCATGCCCGCGGACACCTTCCACCTCCTCCCATGCCCGCTGCCGGTCTGCCGTGGTCCCCGAGAGGGAGATGTTGTACGTCTGGACAGGGGACGTGTTCTTGGAGACCTGATCCAGTTCGATCAGCACGCCCTGCACCAACGACGCCGCGAAGACCAGAATCACCAGCCCGGTCGCCACCCGCAGCGCGCCTCCGGGTTCGGTCTCGTTGCGTCGCATGGCGAGGCTGATGGAGACCGAGCGGGTGGAGCGGGCGACCCTCTGTGCCAGGGTCCGGGAACAGACCGGCAGCAGCATCACGAGCCCGACACCGACCAGCACCACGGCGAGCGGCATCAGGACCGACGACAGTGCGGTGTCCCTGGGTGGGTGGCCTGTCGCACCTGCCACGCAGTACCCGGCCACGATGCCCATTCCCGGGACGAGTGGCAGCAGCCCCCACTTGCCCGGTGGCTTCTCCACGGCGCTGCGCCGCACGGCCAGCGGATTCGCCGCGGCTTTCCCGGCACTGGCGCGGCCCACGAACCACGCGAGTGCCGGGCAGCCGACGCCGCAGACCAGAACCGTGGACAGGGTCAGCTCCCCGTCGGGGGGATACCACCTGAAGCCGGGCAGGCCGATCCGCGAGACGAGCTGGTTGGCGATCCAGTAGAAGCCCAGTCCGAGCACGGCACCGAACAACGCGGCCGCGACGGTCTCGGCGGCGTTGACTCGCTGGGTGCCCTTCCTGCTCAGGCCCAACAGACGCAGCGCGGCCAGTCGTCGGGCGCGGGCGGCCGCGGAGAGCCTGGCGCACACGGAGAGGAACACTGCCAGGGGGAGCAGTACGACGCCGGCGAGAGTGAAGCGGACGATGTCGAGCGTTGAGGGTTCCAGGGTGGGATCGTCGGTGTAGCTCTTGCCGAAGGTCGTCACACGGTCGCCGCCGCCTTCGAGTTCGTCCCGGCCGACACCCACGTACGCGTACAACTCGTCGGGATGAGCCAGCCCCTGGGCGCCGATGGTCCCCTTGTCCTCACCTGGCAGAAGCTGGACCAGGGCGGGTTCCCGCTGGAGCGCCTTGCGCAACCGGGGGGAGACGAACAACTCGCCCGGGGCAGGTAGTTGCCTCAAGCCCGGTGGAGGCTCGATACGCCTGCTGCCCCGGGCCAGAAAGACCCGGGTGAGCGGTTCCGAGCCGTAGGGGTCCGTTCTGGTCAGTTCGTAGGGGTCACCTTCGGACGCGACGCAATTCACCCCGTTCATCTCCCGGATGCAGTCCGGGACACGTGCCGCCTTGCGCCCGTCCTGTGCATCCAGAATCCCGGGAATCGCGAGGACAACAGCCAAGCAGCACACACCGATCGCGCTGCCCGCGACCATGAGCAGGAAGCGCACACGGCTCCCGCGTCCGGCACCCAGCAACAGCCGGAGCCCCAGGAGGAGTTCCTTCACGACACCTTCCGTACCTCGGCCGAGAGGATGCCGTCGCACATCGTGAAGCGGCTGTCCGCGCGGGCCGCCACCTGGGAGTCGTGCGTCACCAGCACCACGGCCGTCCCCTGGGAGCGGGCGAGGGTCAGGAACTCCTCCAGTACGGCCGTCGCGTTGGAGCTGTCGAGCGATCCGGTCGGCTCGTCGGCAAAGACGACCGCAGGCCGGTGCACCAACGCACGAGCCACCGCGACACGTTGGCTCTGACCGCCGGACACCTGTGAGGGGCGTCGCTCACACAAGTCCGCGAGACCGAGCCGCCCCAGCACCTCTCCGGCTGCCGCGAGCGCCTCCTTCTTCCGTTGCCCGGCGAGCCGCAGCGGAAGCGCGGTGTTCTCCTCCACCGTCAACTCGGGCAGGAGTTCTCCGTACTGGAAGACGAACCCGAACCGTTCTCTGCGCAGCTCGCTGAGTTCCTCGTCGTCGAGTTCCGCGAGCCGCCGTCCTTCGAAGCGGACTTCACCGCGAGCCACCGGCAGTACCCCGGCCAGGCAGTACAGCAGGGACGACTTCCCGGAACCACTCTGCCCGGTGATCGCCACGACCTCGCCCCGGCGCAGGGCGATCTCCGCGTTCCTGACCGCGGGAGTCTCGCCGTAGAGAAGGTCGACCCCCCTGGCGGAAAGGACTTCTGATGTATTGATCTCGTTCCCCTAGGAAGAGCACGAGCCCAGGCGAGACCGCCTGGGCTGTGGATGCGGGAAGGGCTCAGTCGCGGCGGTACGCGAAGCTCTGGGCCGGCGAGCAGTTGTCCGGGCGCAGAGAACCACGGTCACGGCACACTCGGATGCTCGCGTCGTCCGTATACCGCTGCGCTCCGCTCCAGTCGGAGTGGTGCACGCGCACCGCCCTCCGCTGCTTCCCGTAATACCGCGCCCAACCATGCCCCTCGACCCTGACCTGCACATACACGTTGTGACCGTCACCGGCGTTGACGTCCCGGAGCAACCCGGACCACTCGAAGGACCCGTGGTTGGTCCCCGGAGGGTTGAACTTGTAGTGCCCGTCCGTGAATTCGACGCCCCTTGTTTCGAGCTTCGGGATGCTCCCCTGCTGTACCGCGAGCGCGGCTCCCGCACCCGTAAGGACCAGCCCGGCAGCCACGATCCCGATCGTCGCCCTCTTCATACGCACCTCCGCATCGACCGGCAGCCCCAACAACCACCGGGAATTACGGACTGTAATGGCGCAAGCACGCAAAGAAACGATCGGTCAGCCCAATCACCACCGAATCGGGTGATCCTGAAGCACGGGAGGCACAGGAGGCACGAGAGACGCGAGAGGCACGAGAGACCCAAACCCACCCAAAGCCGTGAGGGCGGCACCCCCCGCACGGGGTGCCGCCCTCTCTTCGTGATCCGGAACCGCCGCCCATCGGTGAGGGTCGGTCGGGGACAAGCGGCGATTCCGGGGTTCGGGTCGCGAGGCGGAGCCTCGCGATGGCCCGTGTGGTTCAGCGGTTCAGCAGTTCAGCGGTGGTCGCTTCCCGTCGACTGGGAGGCCGCGCGGCCCGCCTCCAGGCGGGCGACCGGGATGCGGAACGGAGAGCAGGAGACGTAGTCGAGGCCCACCTCGTGGAAGAAGTGGACGGACTCCGGGTCGCCGCCGTGTTCGCCGCAGACGCCGAGCTTGAGGTCGGGGCGGGTGGCGCGGCCGGCCTCCGCGGCCAGCTTCACCAGCGAACCCACGCCGTCCCTGTCGATCGTCTCGAAGGGGGAGACTCCGAAGATGCCCTTCTCCAGGTAGGCCGTGAAGAAGGAGGCCTCGACGTCGTCGCGGCTGAAGCCCCAAACCGTCTGGGTCAGGTCGTTCGTGCCGAAGGAGAAGAACTCCGCCGCCTCCGCGATCTGGCCGGCGGTCAGCGCGGCCCGCGGCAGCTCGATCATCGTGCCGATCGACAGCTTCAGCGCCACCCCCGTCGCCGCCTCGACCTCCGCGATGACCTGGTCGGCCTCCTCCCGGACGATCTCCAGCTCCTGGACCGTGCCGACGAGCGGGATCATGATCTCGGCGCGCGGGTCGCCCTTGGCGTTCTTCCGCTCGGCCGCCGCCTCGGCGATCGCCCGTACCTGCATCGTGAAGAGACCGGGGATCACCAGGCCCAACCGCACACCCCGCAGGCCCAGCATCGGGTTCTGCTCGTGGAGGCGGTGGACTGCCTGGAGGAGGCGGAGTTCGTTCTCGTGGGGCTCCTGACGGGACTCCGCGAGGGCCACTCGGACCGACAGTTCCGTGATGTCCGGGAGGAACTCGTGCAGCGGCGGGTCGAGGAGACGGACCGTCACCGGGAGGCCGTCCATCGCCGAGAACAGCTCCACGAAGTCCTGCTTCTGGAGGGGGAGCAGGGCCTTCAGGGAATCCTCGCGCTCGGCCCCCGTGTCGGCCAGGATGAGCCGCTCGACCAGCTCGCGGCGGTCGCCGAGGAACATGTGCTCCGTACGGCACAGGCCGATGCCCTGGGCGCCGAAGCGGCGGGCGCGCAGCGCGTCCTCGGCATTGTCCGCGTTGGCGCGGACACGGAGACGGCGCTTGCGGTCCGCGAAGGCCATGATCCGGTGGACCGCCTCGACCAGTTCGTCGGCGTCGTTGGCGCCCGCGTGCATCCGGCCCTCGAAGTACTCCACGACGGGGGACGGGACCACCGGGACCTCGCCCAGGTAGACCTTGCCGCTCGACCCGTCGATGGAGATCAGGTCGCCTTCCTCCACCACGTGGCCGCCGGGGACCGTCATGCGGCGGCGCTTGGTGTCGACTTCCAGTTCCTCCGCGCCGCACACGCACGTCTTGCCCATGCCGCGCGCCACGACGGCCGCGTGCGACGTCTTGCCGCCGCGCGAGGTCAGGATGCCCTCGGCCGCGATCATGCCGTCGAGGTCGTCGGGGTTCGTCTCCCGGCGGACCAGGATGACCTTCTCGCCCGAGCGCGACCACTTCACGGCTGTGTACGAGTCGAAGACCGCCTTGCCGACCGCCGCGCCCGGTGAGGCGGCGATGCCGCGGCCGACCTGCGCGACCTTCGCGTCCTCGTCGAAACGGGGGAACATGAGCTGCGCGAGCTGGGCGCCCGTCACCCGCTGGAGGGCTTCCGCCTCGTCGATCAGGCCCTGGTCCACCAGCTGCGTCGCGATGCGGAAGGCCGCGCCCGCGGTGCGCTTGCCGACGCGGGTCTGGAGCATCCACAGCTGGCCGCGCTCGATGGTGAACTCGATGTCGCAGAGATCCTTGTAGTGGTTCTCCAGGGTCTCCATGATCTGCATCAGCTGGTCGTACGACTTCTTGTCGATCGACTCCAGCTCCGCGAGGGGGACGGTGTTGCGGATGCCCGCGACGACGTCCTCGCCCTGCGCGTTCTGGAGGTAGTCGCCGTACACACCCTGGTGGCCGGAGGCGGGGTCGCGGGTGAACGCGACGCCGGTGCCGGAGTCGGGGCCCAGGTTGCCGAAGACCATCGAACAGACGTTGACGGCCGTACCGAGGTCGCCTGGGATGCGCTCCTGGCGGCGGTAGAGCTTGGCGCGGTCGGTGTTCCAGGAGTCGAAGACCGCGTGGATGGCGAGGTCCATCTGCTCGCGCGGATCCTGCGGGAAGTCCCGGCCGGCCTCGGTCTTGACGATCTTCTTGAACTTGGTGACGAGCTTCTTGAGGTCGGCGGCCTCCAGCTCGGTGTCGACGACGACCTTCTTGGCCGTCTTCGCCGCCTCCAGCGCCTCCTCGAAGAGGTCGCCGTCGACGCCGAGGACCGTCTTGCCGAACATCTGGATGAGCCGACGGTAGGAGTCCCAGGCGAAGCGGTCGTCGCCGGCCTGCTTGGCGAGGCCCTGCACCGACTTGTCCGACAGGCCGATGTTCAGAACGGTGTCCATCATGCCCGGCATCGAGAACTTCGCGCCGGAGCGGACCGAGACGAGGAGCGGGTCGTCGGCCTGGCCGAGCTTCTTGCCCATCTTCTCTTCGAGGGCCGCGAGGTGGGCGGTGACCTCGTCACGGAGTGCCGCGGGCTCGTCGCCGCTGTCGAGGTAGACCTTGCAGGCCTCGGTGGTGATGGTGAAGCCGGGTGGCACGGGGAGACCGAGGTTGGTCATCTCGGCGAGGTTCGCCCCCTTGCCGCCGAGGAGGTCCTTGAGGTCCTTGTTGCCTTCGGTGAAGTCATAAACAAACTTCACGCCCTCAACGCTCTGAGCTACGTGGCCTACGTGGGGATCTTTGTTTTCCGACACAGGTCCCAACTCCTTGAGGACGCGGTGGCTGCCCTGACGGCGAGGAACATACCCAGATCGAAGGCACCTGGGTACGTCCACTTGCGCGTCATGCGCCTGTAACCACCCGTCCGCCAGTAGATCGAAAGTCAAGGCTTGGCAAGGAACAGCCCCGGGATATGTTCACTTCTTGAACACGTCCACCTCGACCAGGGTGCCATAACGCTCACATGAGCGGCAATCGGCACGCCTGAGTTCGCCCGATGAACGATCAAAGGGTGGCACCGAGTGCCACCCCTTGAAGTCACGGAACCGCCCACGATTCGCTCATGTGAGCGCAACCCTTATCAAGGGTGGCGAGAATCACGCATTTACAGGGGGCCGGATTTCACCATGCGGACCGGTGTCCGGGACGGAAACACGCCCGTCATCCGCCCGGACCGAGCAGCCGGGACCCGTACGACCGGGCTCACACCCCCAGCGCCGCCAACCGCTTCTCGGCCCGCTCCGGCGCGTACAGGTACTCGACGACCAGCGCACCCGCCCCGACCAGGCCCGCGCGCTCCCCCAGCCGGGACGTCACCACGTCCAGATGGGCCGTGGAGCGGGACAGGGCCCGCTGGTAGAGCAGCTCGCGCACGCCCGTGAGGAAGGGGGTTCCGGCCAAATCGCCGGCGATCATCAGGACGCCGGGGTTCAGCAGGGTCACGACCGTCGCCAGGACGTCCCCGACGACCCGGCCCGCCTCCCGCGCGAGCGCCGTCGCCCCGGGATGCCCGGCGGTCAGCAGATCCCGCACATCCGATCCGGAAGCCGCCGGAATCCCCGCCTCTGCCAGCCGCCGCGCCACGGCGCCGCCGCTCGCGACCGCCGCCAGACAGCCGTACGAGCCGCACTTGCACAGCGCGTCCGCGCCCTGCGGGACCCGGATGTGGCCGATGTCGCCGGCGCCGCCGTCGATGCCCCGGTATATCGAGCCCCCGACCACCACCCCCGCGCCGATGCCCGTGGACACCTTGACCAGCGCGAACGCCGAGCAGTCGGCGTATCCGGTGCGCTGTTCGCCATACGCCATGAGGTTGGCGTCGTTGTCGACGAGGACCGGGACGCCGGCCGGGCCGGACGCGTGTTCGGCGAAGGCGCGGGCCAGGCGGCCTCTTATGTCGTAGCCGTCCCAGCCGGGCATGATCGGCGGCTGGATGACGCGGCCGGTGTCGGTGTCCACCGGGCCGGGCACGGCGAGGCCGATGCCGCAGACCGCGTCGGCCGGGTGGCCCGCCTTCTCCAGCAACTCGGCGAACCAGCGCCCGAGTTCGTCCAGTACGGCGTCGGGGCCCTCTTCGATGACCAGGGTGCCGGTGTGCTCGGCCTGGATCTCGCCGGTGAGGGAGAGGACAGCGGCACGGGCGTGGCGGGTGTCGAGGTCGGCGGCGAGGACGAGTGCGTGTTCGTCGTCGAACTCGAGGGTGATGGAGGGGCGGCCGCCGAGCGGGGAGTCGACGGGCCCGCCTGCGCCCTCGCGGAGCCAGCCCGCCCGGAAGAGGCGGTCCAGGCGCTGGCCGACCGTGGCCCGGGACAGGCCCGTGGCCTGCTGGAGCGCGCCACGCGTGGTGGCCCGGCCGCTGCGGACCAACTCCAGGAGATCTCCGGCACCGGCATGACTGCCCACCTTCACGGCCCTTCTGCTCATGCCGCCATTGTCGCGGCCCTTCGGGAATCCACTCCCGCGCACCCCCTTGCGCTTACCAACTCTGCATTACATATTGAGTTTTGCGTGTTAAGTAGACGTAACCCTACGGTAGCTACTGCCGAACCGGTCGGCACCTTGTCCTCAGGGAGCCCTGCGTGGACCGCACAACCCAGCTCACCGCCCGTCGCCCGGACAGGGGCGCGCACGTCGGAGGCGATGTATACGATCCGGCCGCGCCGACCGCGCCGACCGCATCGTCCGGTTCGCTGCACCGCGCGGCGGCGGAGGTGCTGGCGGACAACTGGACGGGCCGGTCCACGGTGCCGTCGCGCAAGCTGTACCCGCACCAGTGGTCGTGGGACTCGGCGTTCATCGCGATCGGGCTGCGTCATCTGTCGCCGCTGCGGGCGCAGACCGAGTTGGAGACGCTGCTCGCCGCACAGTGGGGCGACGGACGGATTCCGCACATCGTCTTCAACCCCTCCGTGCCGCTCGACGCGTACTTCCCGAGCCCCGACTTCTGGCGCTCCTCGACCGCAGGTCGGGGCGCGGGCGCCCCGCGCACCACGCAGACCTCGGGCATCGTGCAGCCGCCGGTGCACGCGCTGGCGGCGTGGCTGGTGCACCGGGCGGACCCCGGGCTGTCCCGGGCGCGCGGCTTCCTGTCCCGGGTGTACCCGCGGCTGGCGGCCTGGCACCGCTATCTGCTGCACCGCCGCGACCTGGGCGGGGGCGGGCTGGCGTCCGTCGTCCACCCCTGGGAGCAGGGCATGGACAACAGCCCCACCTGGGACGCGCCCCTCGCCCGGATCACCCCCGCCCCGGCCCGCTCCTTCCGCCGCGCCGACCTCGACCACGGCGCGGCCGAGGACCGGCCGACGGATCTGGACTACGGGCGGTACGTGCGGCTGGCGGTGGACTACCGGGACGCCGGGTATGCCGACGGACAGGGCGAGTTCGCAGTCGAGGATCCGGCCTTCAACGCCCTCCTCATCGCCTCCGAGCACGCCCTCGCCCGCATCGCGAAGGAGTTGGGCGCACCGGGGACGGCCCGGCAGGCGCGCGCGGAACGCCTGACGGCGGCACTGGTGGAGCGGCTGTGGGATCCGGCGGAGGGGATGTTCTTCTGCCGGGACGCCACCACCGACGCCCTCGTCCCCGAGCGCAGCGTCTCCGGCCTCCTCCCCCTCCTGCTTCCCGGTCTCCCCCGCGATGTCGTCGCCGCCCTCGTGCGCACGGTCCACGGCCCGCACTTCGGGCTCGGCGACGCCACCCGGCTCGTGCCCTCGTACGACCTGACCGGTGAGGCCTTCGATCCGCACCGGTACTGGCGTGGGCCCGCGTGGTTCAACACGAACTGGATGCTGGAGCGGGGGCTCAGGCTGCACGGGGAGTCGGGGCGTGCCGACGCGCTGCGGGCGGCCTTGCTGGAGACCGCGGGGGCGTCCGGGTTCGCCGAGTACGTGGACCCGTACACCGGTGAGGCCTGCGGAGCACTCGCCTTCAGCTGGACCGCCGCTCTCACCCTCGACCTGCTGCACCAGGACGACCAGGACCACGGCCACGATCACGGGCCGGGGCACGGCCGGCACCACGACGGCCATGAGCAGCACCACGGTCCGCACGAGGGACGACACCACGGACACCACGACAACGAGGTCGTGTTCGGCATGAGTGACCAGGGAGGGGACCGGGGATGACGGACCGGCATCACCTGCTCGTGCGCGGCGGGACGTTCGCCGCCGTGAGCGACGGCGGCGACATCAGCGGGGTGCGGGGCGGCAGTGCCCCGGACGGGCTGTTCGTACGGGACGCCCGGCATCTGAGCCGGTGGCAGCTGACCGTCGACGGCGCGGTTCCCGAGACGCTCACACCGGTCGCGGACGGCGACACCGCGCGCTGCGTGCTCGTCCCCCGGGGCGGGCGCCGGGAGCCGCCCGCGTACACGCTCTTCCGTGAACAGGCAGTCTCCGACAGTGCGTTCGTGGAGACGCTGCGCGTCACGAGCAACCGCCCGGTGGCGACGACGGTCCGGATCGCGATCACCGCGGACGTTGACTTCACCGACCAGTTCGAGCTGCGCTCCGACTTCCGTACCTACGCCAAGAGCGGTGTCGTCAGAGGGCGCGAAGTCCTCGACGACGGTGTGGAGTTCAGCTATCGGCGTGGCGAGTGGCGGTCGTGTACGACGGTGACGGCCGAGCCCACGCCGGACGGTGTGGAGGAGACCGGGACGGGGGCGCGGCGGCTCGTCTGGGCCCTCGATCTGGAACCGCACGGCTCGGTGGAGCTGACCTGCCGGGTGATGGCGCGGACGCACGGCGACCGGCGGGCCCTGCGGGTGCCGCGCTCACCGGCCGCCGTGCACGAGCAACTCCGCACGACGGAGGACGAGTTCGTGGAGGGCGTGGCCTTCCCCACCGGCTGGCCGGAGCTGGCCGCGGCCTGCGCACGCGGCCTCGCCGACCTCGCGGCGCTCCAGGTCCCGGCGACCGGCCCGGACGGCGAGACGCTACGGGTGCCCGCCGCCGGAGCGCCCTGGTTCCTGACCCTCCTCGGCCGTGACGCCCTGCTGACCTCCCTCTTCACTCTCCCCTACCGGCCGGAGCCGGCCGCCGCCACGCTGCTCGCGCTCGCCGCGGCGCAGGCGACCGAGGTGGGCGTCGACTCGGTGGCCCAGCCCGGCAAGATCGTGCACGAGGTGCGGCACGGCGAACTGGCGCACTTCGGGCAGGTGCCGTACGGGCGTTACTACGGCTCGGTGGACGCGACCCCGCTGTTCCTCGTCGTCCTCGGCGCGTACGTCGAGCAGACCGGGGACGTCACCCTGGCCCGCCGTCTCCAACCCCACGCGCGGGCCGCGATCGGCTGGATGCTCGACCACGGTGGCCTCACCTCGCGCGGCTACCTCGTCTACCGCGCCGACCAGGGCGGTCTCGCCAACCAGAACTGGAAGGACTCCCCCGGCTCGATCTGCTCCGCCGACGGCAGCCGGCCCGCCGCCGGGCCGGTGATGGCGGCGGGCGCGCAGGGCTACGCGTACGACGCGCTGCGCCGCACCGCCGTCCTGGCCCGCACGGTCTGGGAGGACGAGGTGTACGCGGCGCTCCTGGAACAGGTCGCGGGTGACCTCCGCGACCGTTTCCAGCGGGACTTCTGGATGCCCGAACACGGCTTCCCCGCGCTGGCGTTGGACGGCGAGGGCAGGCAGGTCGACGCTCTCGCCTCGGACGCGGGGCATCTGCTGTGGTCGGGGCTCCTGGACAAGGAGTACGGGAAGGTGGTGGGCCGGCGGCTCCTCGAACCCGACTTCTTCTCCGGGTGGGGTGTGCGGACGCTGGCCGCCGGGCAGCCCGCGTATCACCCGCTGTCGTACCACCGGGGTTCGGTCTGGCCGCATGACAACGCGCTGATCACGTTGGGGCTGGCGCGGTACGGGCTGCACGACGAGGCCCGGGCGGTGGCCTCCGGCATGGTCGACGCGGCCACGGCCGCCGGGCATCGGCTGCCGGAAGTTCTTGCCGGGTACGGGCGGGACACCCATCCGGAGCCGGTGCCGTATCCGCATGCGTGTGTGCGGGAGTCGCGGTCCGCGGCGGCTCCACTGGCGCTGCTCACTGCCGTGGGCGGAGCGTAGGCGCCGTAGGGGTGCGGGTTGTTTGCGGGCTGCACGTGCGTGTGGTTGCTCGCGCAGTTCCCCGCGCCCCTTACGGGGCGCTCAGCCCCGCCAGCAGCCTTCCCGCCGTCTGCCTCGCCTCCGCCTCCGCCTCCGTCCACGCCCATGCGGTGGTCGGCGTGCGGTGGGCCGTCCAGGTGTCCCAGTAGCGGCGGACCTTGCCGTAGCGGTCGGCGACGAGGACGTGGGGGAGGCCCAGGAGGAGGCCGGGACGGTTCGCTCTGCCGCGTCGGCGGCTTCCGAAACGGCCTTGTGGAGGGCGTCTTCGCGGTCGCCTTCGATGATGTCCCCGTCGGCTTCTTCGGTGTCTCACTCGCTCCGCACACCAAAACGCGCTACCCGGACATTTCCTCACTCATTCCAAGATGACGGAAACCGGCCGCACAACGACCGGAACACCAGCAGAACAGGGCAACCAGCCCCGCAGGTACGCCAGTTGCTAACCCCCGGACGTGTCCAGTTCGGCTTCCTCGCCCACGCCCGCGCAGTCGTACGGGTCCTTGAGCCAGCCGTCCGGGAGGACGACGCGGTTGTTGCCGGAGGTGCGGCCGCGCGGGCCGTCGGCGCCGGCCGGCCAGGGCTGGTCGAGGTCCAACTCGTCCAGCCCGGCGCGCAGTTCGGCGAGGGAGGAGGTGATGGCGAGCCTCTTGCGCATCTCGGAGCCGACCGCGAAGCCCTTGAGGTACCAGGCCACGTGCTTGCGGAAGTCGACGACACCCTTCGACTCGTCGCCGATCCACTCGCCGAGCAGGCCGGCGTGCCGGACCATGATGTCCGCGACCTCGCGCAAGGTCGGCTGCATGATGTCGCCCTCGCGGCCCTCGAACGCCGCCACCAGGTCCGCGAACAGCCACGGCCGACCGAGGCAGCCGCGTCCCACGACCACGCCGTCGCAGCCCGTCTCGCGGACCATCCGCAGCGCGTCCCGCGCGGACCAGATGTCGCCGTTGCCGAGGACCGGGATCTCGGGGACGTGCTCCTTGAGGCGGGCGATGGCGTCCCAGTCGGCCGTGCCGCCGTAGTGCTGGGCGGCCGTGCGGCCGTGCAGGGCGATCGCCGTGACGCCCTCCTCGACGGCGATGCGGCCGGCGTCGAGGTAGGTGATGTGGTCGTCGTCGATGCCCTTGCGCATCTTCATGGTGACCGGGAGGTTCCCGGCGCCGCTCACGGCCTCGCGGAGGATCGCGCGCAGCAGGTGCCGCTTGTACGGGAGGGCCGAGCCGCCGCCCTTGCGGGTCACCTTGGGGACCGGGCAGCCGAAGTTCAGGTCGATGTGGTCGGCGAGGCCCTCCTCCGCGATCATGCGGACGGCCTTGCCGACGGTCGCCGGGTCCACGCCGTACAGCTGGATCGAGCGCGGCTTCTCGGTCGCGTCGAAGTGGATCAGGTGCATGGTCTTCTCGTTGCGCTCGACCAGCGCCCGCGTGGTGATCATCTCGCTGACGAACAGGCCCTTGCCACCACTGAACTCCCGGCACAGGGTGCGGAAGGGCGCGTTCGTGATGCCGGCCATGGGGGCCAGGACGACGGGCGGCGAGACGGTGTGCGGACCGATCTGCAGGGGCGAGGCGGGCGTGGACATTCCCCCATTGTCACGCACACGGACGCATGCTCGCCATTCATTAGTTAGGCGCACTATCGAGTTGGGCGTACGATGGAGCGCATGCCCGAGCTCAGCCGCCGCCACCGTCTGCTCGTGCTCGCGATCTGCTGCACCAGCCTCCTGATCGTGAGCCTGGACAACACCGTCCTGAACGTCGCCCTGCCCTCGATGCAGCGCGACCTGAACGCGAGCCTCGCGGGCCTGCAGTGGACCATCGACGCCTACACCCTGGTCCTGGCGGGCCTGCTGATGCTGGCCGGCTCCACCGCGGACCGGATCGGCCGCAAGCGGGTCTTCATGGCGGGCCTGGTCGTCTTCACGCTCGGCTCGCTGCTGTGTTCCCTCGCCCCGAACCTCGAATCGCTGGTCGCCTTCCGCATGGTGCAGGCGGTCGGCGGCTCGATGCTCAACCCGGTCGCGATGTCGATCATCACCAACACGTTCACGGATCCGCGCGAGCGGGCCCGGGCCATCGGCGCGTGGGGCGCGGTGGTGGGCATCTCCCTGGCCGCCGGGCCGATCATCGGCGGTGTCCTCGTGGAGTCGGTCGGCTGGCGCTCGATCTTCTGGCTCAACCTCCCGGTCGGCCTGGCCGCCCTGCTGCTGACCTGGCGGTACGTCCCCGAGTCCCGCGCCCCTAAGGCCCGCCGCCCCGACCCCGTCGGACAGCTCCTCGTCATCACGCTGCTCGGCTCCCTCACCTACGCGATCATCGAGGCGCCGAACGCGCCCGTCGCCGAAACCCTCGCCCTCGGCGGCGTCGCCCTCGCCTCGCTCCTCGGCCTTCTGTGGTACGAGCCCCGCCGCGACGAACCCCTCATCGACCTGCGCTTCTTCCGCTCGGCACCCTTCAGCGGGGCCACGGTGATAGCGGTCAGCGCGTTCGCGGCGCTCGCCGGCTTCCTGTTCCTGTCGACGCTGTACCTGCAGAACGTACGCGGCCTCGACGCCCTCCACGCCGGCCTGTGGATGCTCCCGATGGCCATCCTGTGCTTCGTCTGCGCACCGGTCGCCGGACGGCTGGTCGGCAGCCGTGGGCCGCGCCTGCCGCTCCTCGTCGCCGGGGTGTCGATGACCGCGAGCGGAGTGCTCTTCGCCGCCTTCGAGGCCGAGACGGAGAACCTCACCCTCGTCATCGGCTACGTCCTGTTCGGCCTCGGCTTCGGCTTCGTCAACGCGCCCATCACCAACACGGCCGTCTCCGGCATGCCCCGCACCCAGGCCGGCGTCGCCGCCGCCGTCGCCTCCACCAGCCGCCAGATCGGGCAGACGCTGGGCGTCGCGGTGATCGGGGCGGTGCTCGCCACGGGGATCGGCTCGTCGTCGTACGCGAGCGCGTTCGTGGCGGCGGCCCGGCCCGCGTGGTGGATCGTCGCGGCGTGCGGGTTCGCCGTCCTGGTGCTCGGGGCGCTGACGACGGGGGCGTGGGCCCGGCGCACCGCCGACCGGACGGCGGAGCGGCTGCAGTCGGCGGAGGTGCGGGACGCGGCGGGGGCCGGCGTGAAGGGCCCCAGGGCCGACGCGTAAGCGCCCGGACGGCGAGTGCGCCCACCCGAAGTCCTCGGAGTCCGGCGCTCACTGGGCCTCCCGCTCCAACGCCATCGCATGCAGCCTCTCCAGCCTCCTCCGCGTCTCCTCGTCGGCCGGTACGTACGTCACCATGCGGGGGCCGGGGCGGGGGCCGAGCCAGAGGTCGGTGTGGTCGACGTCGAGGAGGCCGACGTGGGCGTTGCGGTACTGCTTGCGCTTGTTGAAGGTCTCGACGTTCAGCGGGTTCATGTTCGTCATCGCGGTGGCGCTGCAGGAGGGCGCGGCTCGGCCCGACGGCGGCGGGGCTCGCCCTCTCCCCCATGGCGGTCGTGTTCTTCGTCGTCTCGCTGGCCGGGCCGCGCCTGGTCAACCGTTACGGCACCCGCGTGGTGACCATGGGAGGCCTGGTCCAGGGCGTGGGCGTCGCCCTCATCGCGCTCGCCGTCTGGCGCTCCTGGCCCGAGCCGGGCTGGCCGCTGCTGCTCACGGGCGCGGCGGTCGCGGGCGGCGGCCAGGCCCTCCAACTCCCCATCGTCTTCCGCATCGTCCTCTCCGAGGTCCCGTCCGCGCGGGCCGGCGTCGGCAGCGGCGTGATGATCACCACCCAGCAGTCGGCGCTGGCGCTGGGCGTGGCGACGCTCGGGTCGCTGTTCCTGGGGCTGGTACCGGGGATGGGGATGCGCGAGGCGCTGGTGACGACCCTGCTGGTTCAACTGGCCGGGGTGGGGCTGACGGTGGGGCTGAGTCTGCGGTTGCCGCGTGTGGTGGGATGACTCACCGTTCAATCTCTCCCAATCGATATCCCATCGATGTCCCATTGACGTTGGTCTTGCCGCAGACTCCTCACCGACAGGGAACCGCGAAGCCTCGACTGGGGACCTCATGCTGGAGATCAACACGAGCAAGGTGAGCCGCTGGGACCAGCACGGGCGGGAGCACACCGTGCGGGTCCAGCGCTCGGGAGTACAACGCACGATCAGATGCGACACCTGCGGCTGGCGCAAGGGCGCGCAGTTCCTGCCGTGGCTGAAGGCCGAGGAGCACCTGGCCGAGGCCCACCAGGCGACGGTGGACCCGACGGACTCCTGACCCTCCTGGTCGTCAGGCCAGGTCGTCGAGTGCCTCGGCAACCTGGTCCATCACCCGCTGCCAGTACGCCCGTTGGTGCTCACGCTCCTCGGCGCTGGCCATCCGTTCCTGATGGAAGACGAGCACGGACCTGCCTCCGCCGGCCACCGAGACGCCGACCTGGACGGTCGTATCGCCGTAGGTGACGCGGATACGGTCACCGGGACGGTAGCCGCGCACCTCGCCGGTGACGCCCGCGTCGGTTTCGTACGGGGCACCGGGCTCCGGAGTGAGGCGCGCCCCGGCGCCGAGCCACAGCTCCAGTCCGCGCGGTCCGCTGATGAACTCCCATACGGCGGCGGGTGACTGGGACAGGGTTCGGGAGACGCCGACTTCCCATCCGGCGTCCTTGGTGAGTCCGGTGGATCGAGTGGACATGAGGATCACCCCTTCTTCTCGACCGGCTCTTCCTGACTGAGTGCGAGCGGCCCTCCCACGGAGCGGCGCACGCGGTGGGCGCGGACCTTGCTGCGGTTGCCGCAGTGCTCCATCGAGCACCAGCGGCGGCGGCCGGGCCGGGAGGTGTCGACGTAGACGAGGTAGCACCGCTCGCCGGCGCACATGCGGATTCGTTCCGCGTACGGCCCGGTGAGGAGGTCGACGGCGTCGCGGGCGACGGTGGAAACGAGCTGCGCGCCGGTCGCCGGGCCGGCGGCCCAGCCCCGGGTGCCGTCCGCGCCGATGGCGGGGGCGAGCGGCGGCCGGGCGGCGGCTTCGTTGATGACATCGAGGTCGGCGGTGTCCGCCGTGGCTATGCCCAGCTCGGGGAGCCCGCCGACGACGACGCGCGAGACGACCGTACGGCTCAGCGCGTCGCGCAGTCGCCGGGCGTACGCCACGTCGTCCGCCGTGATGTGGAGTGCCGGGGGCGTGGGGGTGAGCCGGGACCGGTCGGCCCAGGTGACCAGGTCATTGGGGGTGTGCAGCACCTCGTAGCGGGCCAGGGCGCCGGGGCCGCCGGTGATGAGCAGCTCCAGACAGAGGGCGCCCGGATCGAACCGGTAGACGTTCCCGGAGTAGGACCGCAGCAGGATGCCCGACACTCCCGACACCCCCTTCGGAGTCGATGCCCTGGACGACGAAGCCATGTAACCAATATAACCGGTTACATGACTACGACCACCGCGCTGAACTGGAAACTGGTCATCGACACCCGGGACGCCCAGCCCCTGGCCGACTTCTGGGCCGCGGCGCTGGGCTACGAGGTGGAGGACCCGAGCGCCCTCATCACCCATCTCCTCTCCACGGGCGGTCTCCCCGAGGCCGCCGTCGCCGAGCACAACGGCCACCACGTCTTCCGCGGCTACGCCGCCGTCCGCCACCCCGACGACCTCTACGACCCCTTCACCGGCATCGGCAAGGGCCGCCGCCTGCTCTTCCAGGACGTCCCCGAGCCCAAGACCGTCAAGAACCGCCTCCACATCGACATCCACGCCGAATCCGACGGCCTGGACGCCCTCGTCGCCCGCCTGGAGACCCTGGGCGCCACCCGCGTCGAGGAGTTCGACAAGGGCCCGGCGGGGCACTGGTGGATGATGCGGGACCCGGAGGGGAACGAGTTCTGTGTGGCGTAGGCCACGTAGGATCGCCGGCCGAGCCACTCGGGACCGGCTCACGCCCGCAGGCGCTCGGCCCAGGGGTGAGGCCCGTACGTCTCGGCGATCGCGTCGATGAGCCACTGCCGCTGCCGGTCCGCAAGCACGGGGAGCACCGCGTCGAAGTCCTCTTCGTCCTTGGGGCGCGGCGCCCCGGCCTTGTAGTAGAGCTGCACGTCCGGGGCAAGAAACGGAGTCCCGTCGGCCGAGGTCATGCCCAGCGTGCCGATCGGCCGGCGCACGCGGTGGTCGCGTCGTGACACCCACTCCCGACCGCGGGACTCGTCGAGCATGACCTGGATGCGCCAGGGATCATCCGGTCCCGGCCGGCACCAGATGTCGTGGACATCTTCAGGCAAGATTTCCTCCGCCGCCCACGGGCGCAGGCTGCCCGGCGGGTCGGCCGCCCACCACTCCCAGTCGGCCAGAGCCTGCTGGACCGCGAGCTGGTCACGGCGCAGCAGCAGGACGTCGATGTCGCCATGGCTCCGGATGCGATGCCCCACCGCGAGCTCTATCGCCATGCCTCCAGCGACCCACCAAGGGCATTCCAGGCCCGAGAACCTCGCGACGACCTCGGCCAACGGAGCGGGGTCCCACGTCACAGGGCGATCAGACCGGCTGCCGTCTCCTTGAAGCCGCAGGCATCGAAATAGAACGACCGCAGGTGCTCCTCGAAGTCGACGTGGAGCCATTCGCACTGTGCGGCACGGGCTTCGTGGGCTGCGGTGGCGACCAGCGCGGCGCCGACACCCTTCGCCCGGCGATGCTGTGCGACCACCGTGTCCAGGACGAAGGCATGGACTCCACCGTCCCAGGCGACGTTGACGAAGCCGATCAGAGAGCCGTCGTCCTCCCGCGCGCAGACCCAGCCGAGGCTGTGGCGCTCAAGTCGTTCTCGCCAGTCGGACCGAGCAACCGGGTGGCCGAAGCCGTCAGCGTGCAGTGCGTTGAGAGCCGTGTTGTCGAAGTCGCCCCGCCACTCGTACGTGATCGTCACCCCTCGATCGTAATGTCCGTGCCAGGTCCGGTGAGGTTCACCGCCTCGCGCAGCGCCTCCTTCGTTCGGAAGCGGCGGTAGGCGCTCCCATGGCACATGACAGCTGACAGATTTCAATATCCGTCAGCTGTCATGTGCCGGTCCTCGGCTGCCGTCACCCCTGCCGCAGCGGAATCGCCAAGTCCACCACCTGCCGCCCCTTCCCGAACTTCCCGGTCGGAGTCGCCTTCCCCGTCAGCAGGTCGACGCTGAACACCCGCGCCCCCGTCACCGCGTACCCGGCGTTCACCCCGCTCCTCGTCGAGCTGTAGATGTCGAAGCCCGAGTTCAGCGGGGCGTCGACGCCGAGGTTGCCGGTGGGCGCGAGATTGCCCGCGTTGGCCGGCGACTGGACCGAGACCCGGTCCAGGGCGGTGTCGAGGTCGAAGAGGGTGGTCGCCGTCGTGGCGTCGAGGTCGTTGTTCGTGTACGCCGCTCCGGTGACCCCCTGGGCGGTGGTACCGGCCGTGGCGGGCGGGACCGGCGGGTTGGTGAGGGTGCCGTCGACGGCCGTGGTGCCGGCGGCCGGGGCGCCCTGCGGGTCGTCGAGGTTGTGGCGGAGGTTCTGGCCGGTGTCGCTGATCACGCGGAGACGGTTGGCGGCGGGGTTGAAGTCCACGCCGTACGCCTTGCCCTGGAGGGCGACCGTGAGCTGGGAGACCTTGGTGGCCTTGGCTCCCACCTCGCGGATGGTGTAGATGCCGCCCTTGTCGCCGACGCCGTACAGCTTGTTGTTCTGGACGCGGTAGTCGATGCCGACGAGCTTCGTGTCGCCCTTGAGGCCGCCGACCCTGCCGAGCGGCAGCGCGGCGCCGGGCTTGTCGACGCGGAAGGCGACGAGCCGCTGGTCGGCGGTGAGGCCGATGGCCTTCAGCCCGCTGGGAACCTGCGCCCCGCCGCCCAGGCCACCGCCCTTGGACTCGACACCGGTTCCGGTGCCGGAGGAGTCACTTCCCGACGACCCGGACCCGGACCCGGAGCCCGCCCCGGACCCTGACGCCGCGGACGATCCGCCCAGCGCCCCCGCCCCGACCGCGCCGACCGTCCCGATCGCCACCGCCATCGTGAGTACGCCGATGATCGCTTGCTTGCGCATATACGCCCCCGTGAAGATGCGCGGCCCGCCCCCTGCGGGCCGTATGCCTCTCCTTCGGAACCGGGACAGGTCCGGATTGGTGGGTCGTACGAGATTTTTTCCGGGAACTACGGAAGTTTCCGTGGCGTTCCGTTGGACACCATTCATCCGCTCTCGGACAATTCGAGGTGTCTGTCAGCCTGTCAGCGCGTCACCGGCCGCGCGGCCCCAGGAGGGCGCATGACCATCCGTATCGCCACCTTCAACGCGGAGAACCTCTTCCGTCGGCCGACGGTGTTCGGCCTCGATGACGACGAGCGGCGCAAGCAGATCCTGGACGACTTCAACGAGCTGGTCGGTCTCCTCGACAAGGAGATCTACCAGGAGGCGGACAAGGAGCGGATCGCCGAGCTGATCGTGAAGCACGACGCGCACGACTCGGGCGCGGGCAGCCGCCGGCCGTTCTTCGTCAACCAGCCCCGTGGCGGCGCCAAGCTCTACACGGTGTCCCCGACGGGAGGTCCCGTCGTCAAGATCGTCGCCAAGGGGCGGCCGAAGTGGTCCGGTTGGGCCGAGCTGGTGCGGGGCGACATCAGCTGGGACGCGGTGGAGAACACCGGCCGGGTGATAGCCGAGGTGAACGCGGACATCCTGCTCACCGTCGAGGTCGAGGACCGGCTCACCCTGGACCGCTTCAACACCCAGGTGCTGGGCGGCGCGCTGGGGCACGACCCGTACCCGTTCAACCTGCTCGTCGACGGCAACGACAGCCGTGGCATCGACGTCGGCATCCTCAGCCGGTTCCCGGTCACGTCCGTGCGGTCGCACATCTTCGATCCCGGCGAGAACGGGAACCCGGTGTTCAGCCGGGACTGCCCCGAGTTCGAGGTGGAGGTCGACGGCGCACCCCTGTGGGTCCTCGGCAACCACTTCAAGAGCAAGGGCTTCGGCAGGGCCTCCGAGAACGACAAGCGCCGCAAGGCCCAGGCCAAGCGGGTCAGGGAGATCTACGAAGCCGCCCTCGCACGCTCCTCGCGGGTCGTGGTGGCCGGCGACCTCAACGACTCCCTCGCCAGTCCCCCCATCGAGCTGCTCCTCGACGCCGGCCTGCGCGAGGCCATGACCCACGAGAGCTACGGCACCAACCCCCCGGGCACCCACGGCACCGGCAAACGCGACGAGCAGAAGCTCGACTACCTCATGTTCTCCCCGGAGTTGTGGGACCTCGTGACGAACGTGGGCGTGGAGCGCCGGGGCATCTGGGCCCCGAGGACCTTCCAGTCCTTCGCCACGGTCACCTCGAAACTCGACCAGGCCTCGGACCACGCGGCCCTGTTCGCCGACCTGGACCTGTGAACACGCAGTTCCCCGGCCCACTCAAGGGGCGCGGGGAACTGCGCGACCAGCCACGAACAACCCGCAGCCGGCCAATCACCCAGGCCAGGCAGACGCGAACCCGGCAACCACCATCATGCGCCGACAAGCCGCCCAGCGAGGTAACCCTCGATCTGGTCCAACGAAACCCGCTCCTGCTTCATCGAGTCACGCTCACGAACGGTCACGGCGTTGTCGTCGAGCGTGTCGAAGTCGACCGTCACGCAGTACGGCGTACCGATCTCGTCCTGGCGCCGGTACCGGCGACCGATCGCACCCGCGTCGTCGAACTCGATGTTCCAGTTCTGCCGCAGCGCCGTCGCGAGCCCCTTCGCCTTCGGGGACAACTCGGAGTTGCGGGACAGCGGAAGCACCGCCGCCTTCACCGGCGCGATGCGGTGGTCGAGCCGCAGCACCGTCCGCTTCTCCAGCTTGCCCTTGGCGTTGGGCGCCTCGTCCTCGGTGTACGCGTCGAGGAGGAACGCCAGCATCGTGCGGCCGACACCGGCCGCCGGCTCGATGACGTACGGCGTGTACCGCTCGCTCGCGTCCTGGTCGTAGTACGCCAGGTCCTGGCCGGAGGCCTTGGAGTGGGCGGTGAGGTCGTAGTCGGTGCGGTTGGCGACGCCCTCCAGCTCACCCCACTCGTTGCCGCCGAACCGGAAGCGGTACTCGATGTCGGCGGTGCGCTTGGAGTAGTGGGAGAGCTTCTCGGCCGGGTGGTCGTACCAGCGCATGTTCTCCTCGCGCATGCCCAGGCCGGTGTACCAGTTCCACCGCTCCTGCATCCAGTACTCCTGCCACGTCTCGTCCTCGCCCGGCTTGACGAAGAACTCCATCTCCATCTGCTCGAACTCGCGGGTGCGGAAGATGAAGTTGCCGGGCGTGATCTCGTTGCGGAAGGACTTGCCCATCTGGGCGATGCCGAACGGGGGCTTCTTGCGCGAGGTGACCTGCACCTGGGCGAAGTTGGTGAAGATGCCCTGGGCGGTCTCGGGGCGCAGGTAGGCGACGGAGCCGGTGTCCTGGGTGGGGCCGAGGTGGGTGGAGAGCAGACCCGAGAACTGCTTGGGCTCGGTGAACTGGCCCTTGGTGCCACAGTTGGGGCAGTTGACGTCCGCGAGGCCGTTCTCCGGCAGGCGGCCCTTCTTCGCCTCGAACGCCTCCTCCAGATGGTCCGCGCGGAACCGCTTGTGGCAGGAGGTGCACTCGGTGAGCGGGTCGGAGAAGGTGGCGACGTGGCCGGAGGCGACCCAGACCTCGGGGGCCAGGATGACGGACGAGTCGAGACCGACCACGTCCTCGCGCGACGTCACCATGTAGCGCCACCACTGACGCTTGATGTTCTCCTTGAGCTCGACACCCAGCGGTCCGTAGTCCCAGGCGGCCTTCTGGCCGCCGTAGATCTCGCTGCAGGGGAATACGAAGCCTCGGCGCTTGCTCAGGCTGACGATGGTGTCGATCTTGTCGGCGGCCACGGTGCTCTCTTCATTACGACGACGGGCGACGAAGCGCTGCGCTCCTGGAGGGAAGCGGACGCGCTTCAGAGCGAATGCCTCAGGTTACCGGCGGGGCCTCCCCTCCGATCAAATCGGTTCGGAGACAGAGACGGCCGAGAGCCGGACAAAGGCCTTACCAAGGGCTTACCACCAGGCTTGTTGACAATCGTTTCCAGAAAAGATGAAAATGACTGTCATGAACGTAGTACGACGACGAATCCTGATACCCGCGGCGGCGACCGCGGCCGCCGCCCTGAGCCTCACCACTCTCTCGGCCTGCTCCACCGACAGTGCCGCCGCAGGCAACACGGACAAGTTCGACGTCGTCGCGTCGTTCTACCCGATGGCCTTCCTCGCCGAGCAGATCGGCGGGAAGTACGTGAACGTCACCAGTCTGACCGAGCCCGGCCAGGAGCCGCACGACCTGGAGATCAGCGCCAAGCAGACCGCGGCGCTCCAGGAGTCGGACGCCGCGCTCTACCTCAAGGGCCTGCAGCCCTCCGTCGACGACGCGGTCGCGCAGTCCGAGGTCAAGACGAAGATCGACGCTGCCACGCTGACCGCCCTGGAGGAGCACGGCAACGAGGTCGGCGGCCACGCGGCCGAGCACGACGACCACGAGCACGAGGAACTGGAGGGCAAGGACCCCCACGTCTGGCTCGACCCCGTGAAGTACGCGGAGATCGCCAAGGGTGTCGGCGCCGCCTTCGAGAAGGCCGACCCGGACCACGCGGACACCTACAAGACCAACACCGAGGCCCTGGTCGAGAAGCTGGGCGCGCTGAGCGACCAGTTCGAGAACGGTCTGAAGAACACCGACACCAAGGTCTTCATCACCACCCACGCCGCCTTCGGCTACCTCGCCGAGCGCTACGGCCTCACCGAGGAGGCCATCTCCGGCCTGGACCCCGAGTCCGAGCCGAGTGCCGCGCGGGTCAAGGCACTTGAGAAGATGGCGAAGGCCGACGGTGTGACCACCGTGTTCTACGAGACACTCGTCAGCGACAAGACCGCGAAGACCATCGCCGCCGACGCGAACCTCAGGACCGACGTCCTCGACCCGATCGAGGGCATCACCGAGAAGTCGCGCGGCAAGGACTACTTCTCGGTCCAGGAAGCCAACCTGAAGGCTCTCCGGACAGCCCTGGGAGCCAAGTGACCTTGTTGATCATCCGGAGGCAGCAGGCATGACCGAGCCCGTCATCTCGTTGCGCGGTGTGCGCGCCGAACTGGGCTCGCGCACGGTCCTGCGCGGCATCGACCTCACCGTGCACCGCGGTGAGGTCGTCGCGCTGCTCGGCGCCAACGGCTCCGGCAAGTCCACCGCCGTACGCACGGTGATCGGTCAGGTACCGCTCAGTGACGGCGAGATCGAACTGTTCGGCACCCCGCGGCGCCGCTTCCGCGACTGGCGGCGCCTCGGGTACGTGCCGCAGCGCACGACGGCGGCGGGCGGTGTCCCGGCGACGGTGACGGAGATCGTGGCCTCGGGCCGGCTCTCCCGCACCCGCCTCGGCATCCTCCGCAGGGCCGACCACGAGGCGATCCGGCATGCCCTGGACATGGTCGGCATGGCGGACCGCGCCAAGGACTCGGTGAACGCCCTCTCCGGCGGCCAGCACCAGCGCGTCCTCATCGCCCGCGCCCTCGCCTCCGAACCGGAGCTGCTGATCATGGACGAGCCGATGGCGGGCGTCGACCTGGCCAGCCAGGAGGTGCTGGCCGCGACCCTGCGCGAGCAGGTCGCGAAGGGCACGACGGTGCTGCTGGTCCTCCACGAACTGGGCCCGCTGGAGCCGCTGATCGACCGTGCGGTGGTCCTCCGCGACGGCTGCGTCACCCACGACGGCCCGCCCCCGAAGGCGGTCGGCCAGCACGCGCTGCCCGGCCACGACCACGTACACCCGCACGCGGCACCGGGCACCGAGCCCGTCCGTACGGGTCTGCTGAGCTGAGAAGGCACTCGCGATGGAAATCCTCAACTACGCCTTCATGCAGCGGGCCCTGCTCGCCGCCGTCCTCGTCGGCATCACCGCCCCCGCGATCGGCATCTACCTCGTCCAGCGCCGCCAGGCCCTCATGGGCGACGGCATCGGCCATGTCGCGATGACGGGCGTCGGCCTCGGCTTCATGCTGTCGTGGTCGCCGGTCTGGATGGCGACGCTCGTGGCCGTGGTCGGCGCCGTGCTGATGGAGCTGATCCGCTGGTACGGCAGAACGCGCGGCGACATCGCCCTCGCCATGCTCTTCTACGGCGGCATGGCGGGCGGTGTGATGCTCATCAACCTCGCGCCCGGCGGCACCAACGCCAACCTGATGTCGTTCCTCTTCGGCTCGCTGTCGACCGTGTCACAGGAGGACATCACCGCGATCTGCGTCCTGGCCGCGTTCGTGATCGTGATGACGCTGGCGCTGCGGCGGCAGCTGTTCGCGGTCAGCCAGGACGAGGAGTTCGCCCGGGTCACCGGCCTGCCCGTGCGGGCGCTGAACCTGCTGACGGCGGTCACGGCGGCGGTGACCGTGACGGTCGCCATGCGCGTCGTCGGCCTGCTGCTGGTGTCCGCGCTGATGGTCGTCCCCGTCGCCGCCGCGCAGCAGCTCACCCGCAGTTTCGCGGCGACCTTCGCGGTCGCCGTCGCCATCGGGGTCTCCGTGACGATCGGCGGCACGGTCACCTCGTACTACCAGGACGTACCGCCCGGCGCGACGATCGTGCTGCTCGCCATCGCCGCGTTCATGGTGCTCACCGCGCTGGCGACACCGCTGGCCAGGCGACGTGCGAAGGCCCTGGAAGCGGCCGCCGGCGACCCGGCGGAGTGCGTGATCCCGAAGGACGGCGGGGCCGCCGGGGCGGGGGTGGTCAGGGATACGGTTCCGGCCAGCCGGGGCTCCGTCGAGGGGTCCGCCGGCTGACCGGCGTCCGCCCGGCAACCCACCGGGCCTGCGCGGGCTGGCACAATGGCCCCCGCAAGACCGCTACGCGAGGAGGCAACGGTGACGACCGCTGGACCTGTACGAGGTCGTTCCACCCGGCAGCGGGCGGCCGTGGCTGCGGCACTCGACGAGGTCGACGAGTTCCGCAGCGCGCAGGAACTCCACGACATGCTCAAGCACAAGGGCGACTCGGTCGGGCTCACCACCGTGTACCGCACGCTGCAGACCCTCGCCGACGCGGGCGAGGTCGACGTCCTGCGCACCTCCGACGGCGAGTCCGTGTACCGCCGCTGCTCGACCGGCGAGCACCACCACCACCTCGTCTGCCGCGCCTGTGGCAAGGCCGTGGAGGTGGAGGGCCCGGCGGTCGAGAAGTGGGCCGACGCGATCGCCGCGGAACACGGCTTCGTGAACGTCGCCCACACGGTGGAGATCTTCGGCACCTGCGCGGAGTGCGCGGCGAAGACCTCGTAGGGGCTCCTGGACCTCGTAGGGGCTCCTGAGCGCTCCAGGCGCTATAGGCGCTATAGGCGCTATAGGCGCTATAGGCGCTATAGGTGCTCTTGGGCGCTCCAGGCGCTACTGGGCCTTGCGGCCGAGGCAGCGCTCCGGCTCGTTCTCGGAGCCTTGGCGATCTGCTGGAACAGCCCCGGCAGCCGCTTCTCCAGCCGCGTGGCCGTGTCGCGCATCTCCTGCTTGGCGCGCCCTCTGCTACGAGCGGGCGTTCTGCTGCGGCCCCGAGCGCTACACCCGGGTCAGACCTTCGCGGTCGAGGACGGCACGGAGCCGGTCGGCGTCGGCGGGGCTCGTGAGGCCCCGCTTCGGTAGCACGGTGAGGCGGGGCGTGTGGACGCCGCCGCTCAGCAGGACGAAGGTGCGCGGGGTCTCCGCGTACCGGGACACCTGCGACCAGCGGGCCGCCCGTTCGGTGCCCCGGTCGTGCTCGACCGTGACGCCCCACAGGTCCAGCACGGTGTGGTGGGTGCCGAGCAGCGCCGCCCGGCGATGGAGTTGGCGGGCCTGGAGGCGCGGGAGGACCAGCAGACCGAGTACCGGCGCGGCCGTCATCACGAGGACCTTGGGATCGGGCGCGACGCCGAGCAGCAGGGGGACCACCGCCAGGATCAGCCCCAGCCCGCCGGAGAAGAGCAGCAGCCCCCTCCCCCACCGCGCGACGGCCGAGGCCCGCGTCGACGCCCGTAGCGCCTCGCGGAACTCCCCGGCCGTCGCCCGGTACACCAGCTCGACCGGGTCGGCATGCCCGGCCCGGCCGGCCTGTTCCTCCCCGGCCTCCGCCAACGCTCAGCCCTCCGTCCGGCCCTCCATCGCGAGCAGCTCCTCGTTCGGGATGGCGCCGCCGAAGCGGCGGTCGCGGGAGGCGAACTCCACGCACGCCCGCCACAGGTCACGGCGGTCGAAGTCCGGCCACAGCACGTCCTGGAACACCATCTCGGCGTAGGCGCTCTGCCAGAGCAGGTAGTTGGAGGTGCGCTGCTCGCCGCTGGGGCGCAGGAAGAGGTCGACGTCCGGCATGTCCGGGTAGTAGAGGTACTTCGCGAAGGTCTTCTCGGTGACCTTGGAGGGGTCCAGCCGGCCCGCGCGGATGTCCTCGGCGAGGGCCTGGGCCGCGTCGGCGATCTCGGCACGGCCGCCGTAGTTCATGCAGAAGTACAGGGTCAGCAGGTCGTTGTCCTTGGTCTGCTCCTGGGCGACCTGGAGCTCCTTGGCGACCGACTTCCACAGCTTGGGCATCCGGCCCACCCAGCGGACCCGGATGCCGAGCTCGTCGAGCTGGTCACGGGTCTTGCGGATGAAGTCGCGGTTGAAGTTCATGAGGAAGCGGACCTCGTCGGGCGAGCGCTTCCAGTTCTCGGTGGAGAAGGCGTAGAGCGAGATGTTCCGGACGCCGATCTCGACCGAGCCCTGGAGGACGTCGAGCACCCGCTCGGCGCCGACCTTGTGGCCCTCGGTGCGCGGCAGCCCGCGCTCCTTGGCCCAGCGGCCGTTGCCGTCCATGACGATCGCCACATGCTTGGGGACCAGCTCGCCGGGGAGCTTGGGCGCGCGGGCGCCGGACGGGTGCGGCGTCGGTGCCTTGTGCTCGCGGCGCTGACGCCCGAGGAACCCGCGTACCACCATGTGCTTCTCGTCTCCTCTGTGGTGCTGACGACTGTGTGCTGACGACTGTGTGCTTACGACTGTGTGCTTACGACTTTTCCACGTACCGAAGTGAGCGCAGGCCGCGCTCCAGATGCCAGTGCAGATAGGCGGACACCAGCCCGCTGCCCTCCCGGACGTGCCGCGGCTCGCTCGCGTCCGCGGTCTCCCAGTCCCCCGTCAGCAGCGCGCCGAGGAGTTCCAGGGCCTGTGCCGAGGGTACGACGCTGCCGGGCACCCGGCAGTCCACGCAGACGGAGCCGCCGGCCGCGACGGAGAAGAAGCGATTCGGTCCGGGCAGCCCGCACTTCGCGCAGTCGCCGAAGCTGGGGGCGTAGCCGTTGATGGCGAGCGAGCGCAGCAGGAAGGCGTCGAGGACG
The DNA here is from genome assembly GCF_042802555.1 of Streptomyces sp. NPDC057474. NCBI lineage: Bacteria > Bacillati > Actinomycetota > Actinomycetes > Kitasatosporales > Streptomycetaceae > Streptomyces > Streptomyces sp. NPDC057474. Next base: position 36,161 of record NZ_JBHVDX010000025.1, read on the forward strand.
AGGTGCGGCGCGTGCTCGCCGCGGGCGAGGGTGCGCAGCCCGCCGACGAGCAGCAGATACTGCTGCACGGCGGGCTCGCCCTCGTGGTCCGTGAACCGCTCGGCCGTCTCCAGCATGGCCGTCCCGGCGGTGTAGCGGGCGTAGTCGCTCACGATGCCGCCGCCGTACGGTGCGATGGTCTCACTCTGGGTGCACAGGGGCAGCCCGCGTCCGATCAGCTCACTGCCCCGCGCGAAGAACTGCACGTCCACATGCGAGAAGGGTTCGAGCCGTGCCCCGAACTTCGACTTCGTCCGCCGTACGCCCCTGGCCACGGCCCGCACCCGCCCGTGACCGCGGGTGAGCAAGGTGATGATGCGGTCCGCTTCACCCAGCTTCTGCGTGCGCAGGACGATGCCGTCGTCCCGAAAGAGACTCATCGCGCACCCCCGGGGGGTTCCTGCTGGGGGTACGGGGGTCGTCCCCCGGGAGAACACAGCATGGTCCGGTCCGCCTCACCCAGCTTCTGGGTGCGCAGCACGATGCCGTCGTCGCGGAACAGGCTCATGCCGCCCATTCTCGCCTACGGCCACCCCTTCAAGGGACCTCACCTCGGCTGCGGGCGTTCTCGTACGCCGTCGCCGCGCGCAGCCGCTCCGTGGTCGTCGCCGCCCGTACGGTCTCGGGAGCGCAGTCCCACTCCCTTCCTCCTCCTACGGGTCTCAGCTGGATGTACGGTCCCTCGTGCCCCATCACCAGGCCGACCATTCCGGTACGGGTGTCGACCGCGTACGTGCCGACCGGGGGCTCCTTCCCGTGCGCACTCACCGCAGAGCCGCCGCCAGGCGGGCCGCGACATCCACGGAACAGCCGCCCAACACCACCAGCGGACAAGGTGTCTCTCGCGCAAGACTCGCCGGGTCGATCCCCAATGACGGCAAAACAATTCCGGCCTTCGCGAGTACCCGCCGCAATTCCTCCACCATTTCCTCCGCCTCTTCGACGCACCGCGCCGAGTGTCGTCCCACGGGTCCTTCGCCCACTGCCTTCACGGTGCTCCCCTGACTGGCCCAGTTTCACTCTTCGCATCTCCATGGTGACCTTCTGTGCCTAGACTCGACAGGAGTCTGTGCTCTACAAGTACGCGGCAGTACAAAGGGGTTGGCCATGGCCAATGGTTCACGTCAGGCGGCGTGGGAGTTCTTCGGTACGGAGCTCAAGCGGCACCGGGAGAACGCGGCGCTGACCCAGGTGGAGTTGGGGTCGCGGGTTTTCGTCTCCGGTGGCTATATCGGCCAGTTCGAACAGGCCATTCGCCGACCTCAGTTGGATGTGGCGCAGCGGATTGACGAGGAGCTGCAGACCGAGGGCTTTTTCGAGCGCACGTGGCGAAAGCTGATCGACGACAAGCGGTACGCGGATTACTTCGCGGCGGTTGTGGAGTTGGAGCGGACGGCGACGAAGATCTGTGAGTTCGCGCCGACGTTGGTTCCGGGGCTGTTGCAGACGGCGGAGTACGCACGGGCGGTGACGCTGGCGGCCAACCCCTTCGTCACGGATGAGTACGTGGAGGAGAAGGTGACCGCGCGACTAGAGCGAGCACACATCCTCAAGGACGCTACAAGGCCCGAGTATTGGGCGATCCTGCACGAGACCACGCTTCGGGTTCCCGTCGGCGGTCCGGCGGCCATGGCAAGGCAGTTGGATCACATCGCCGCACTGGGGCGCGCGCGGAGATTGCTGGCAATGGTGCTCCAGTATTCGGGAGGAGCGTGTGCCTCCATGGCGGGGATGATGCAACTGATGGAGTTCGAGGACGCGCCGCCAACCCTCTATACAGAGACCTCGTTTTCGGGCGACCTACTGGACAGCCCGACGGTGGTGAAGCGCGCACAGCGCGCATACGATCTGATCAGGGGCGCCGCGCTGTCGCCGGAGGCGTCTCTCGCCCTGATCGAATCGGCGGCTGAGGACTTCAGACAATGCGCGAGTACGACCTGAGCAACGCCCGCTGGCGCAAGAGCAGCTACAGCAACGGCGAAGGCGGCAGCTGCGTAGAAGTCGCGTACGACTTCTCTGGCGCCGCCCGCTGGCGCAAGAGCAGCCACAGCGACGACAACGGCGGCAGCTGCGTCGAGGTAGCCGACGGAGTCCCCGGCCTCGTCCCCGTCCGCGACAGCAAGGTGCCCGGCGGCCCCGTCCTGGTGGTCGGCGCCGCCGCCTGGGCCCGCTTCGTCGGTGCCGTGACGGGGTGACCGCTCAGCACGGCCATGCATGAGCGGCGGCGAACGTGGCACACGTCCTCATGCACACCATGCGAGTTCAGTGCCGCGAGCCCATCACCACGGTGTTCACCTGGCAGGTGCGGCCCGGCAAGGAGGACGTCTTCGAGGAGTGGACGCTGGGCGTGACGCGCAGCGCCTCGCGGTTCGTCGGCAACGAAGGGGTCTCCTGGCTCCGGCCGGAGGAGGGGCACCGGTACCACGCGGTGCTGCGCTTCTCCGATCCGGAGCGGCTCGGCGCCTGGCTGACCTCCGAGGAGCGGGCACGCTGGCACGAGCGCATCGACGGCGTCGCCACGGAGGTGAGCAGTGAGCGGCAGTCCACCACCGGCATGGAGACCTGGTTCGACCTGCCCGGCACGACCGTGCAGGCCCCGCCGCGCTGGAAGATGGCCCTGACGACGTTCCTCGGCGCCTACCCGTTCACCCTGCTCATCCAGTGGCTGGTGACCCCGCACACCGGCACCTGGCCGCTGCCGCTGCGCGCGGCGGTCTTTCCCCTCATCCTCCTCCCCACTCTGACCTTCGTGGTCATGCCACTCCTCAGCAGGCTGCTCCGGCGATGGCTGTATGCGAAGCGGTGACGGAGGGCAGACTGGGCCGCGTGACCACCACCGACCCACTGGCCGATGCCGTCGAACCGCCGCTGCGCCCGCTGCCGGAGCGAGCCGCGACCCTGCTGCGCAGCCTCGACGCTCCGCCCCGGCTCACGGCGCACCTCCGGCTCGTGCACGATGTGGCGTACGAACTGGCCGACTGGGTGGAACGGCGGTACCCGGAGCTGTCGTTCGACCGTACGGCCGTGCTGTTCGGGGCGGCCACGCACGACATCGGCAAGACGGCGTACGTCGGTGAGTTGTCCGGGCCCGGTTCCGCGCACGAGGAGGCCGGGCGCCGACTCCTGCTGGACCATGGCGTCGAGCCGGAACTGGCCAGGTTCGCCAGAACCCATGCCGCCTGGTCGGAGCCGGAGGCAGGAATCGAAGACCTGCTGGTCAGCGTGGCCGACAAGGTGTGGAAGAACAAACGGGTGTCCGAACTCGAAGACCTCGTGGTCGCGCGGCTGGCCGAGGCGACCGGCAGACCGGCATGGGAGGAGTTCCTGGCCCTCGACGACCTGCTCGGCTCACTCGGCACCGACGCCGACCGGCGACTGGCCTTCCAGGCGGCGTATCCCGTACACCGGTAAGCAGGCGGCGTATGCCTCTACACCGGTAAGACCGTGACCCGCGGTCAGCCGACCTTGCGCAACTCCCCGTCGTCGAAGACGGCGACCATGACCAGGCTGCCGCCCAGCGCCTCGACGTACCTGGCCACGACATCCGTGCCGGAGACCTGTCCGCTCTCGATCTGCGACACCCGGCCCTTGCTCACGCCCATGCGCTCGGCCACCTGGGCCTGGGTGTAGCCCCGCTCCCGTCGCATGTCGACCAGCCGCCAGGCGCGGGCCTCGGCGAGCATGCGCTGGGCCCCCTCCAGGAAGGCGTCCCTGCCACCGGCCCGCTCTTCGGCCCGCTCACGGTGTCCGGCGGCCGACCACCTGATCTCTCCGTTCACAGCTCCGACTCCTTCTTCCGATCAGCCACGTATTCCGCGTACAAGCGCTCGGCCAATGGGATCGCCTCGTCGTACCAGGCGCTCCAGTTCCCCGACTTGTCTCCGGCCACGAGCAGGATCGCGGAACGCCAGGGATCGAAGACGAAGAGGACACGCATCTCACTCCGTCCCGCCGAACCCGGACGCAGCTCCTTGAGATTGTGCAAGACCGACCCGTTGATCCTGTCGACCAGCGGCCGCCCCTCGGCCGGCCCGTGACAGGCGAGGATCCAGATCGCCTGGTTGACGAGCACGTACGAAGCCGGGTCGGTCTTCTCAAGGTCGTTCAGCCACTGATCCACCTCGCCGGTCAGGTAGACGTCCCACTGCTCTTCCAACTTCCAGCCTCTCCTAGAGTTTAGCATTCACTAAACTCGCCGAAAGGGCGCGGGCACGCTGAGTCACCAGAAATTCACCCGTCCGGGGGCCCGGGTGCCGAACGTGAGGCACGCCGCCCCGGGCCGCCAGGCACCCGGGCGGCGCCACGGCTCTCCCACGGCATCACCACAGGTGGTCCTCACATACGTGGGGAATCTCCGCGTTGTCCACCTAAGATTCCCTCTGGTTCCCCCGTTTTCCGACAACTCTCTGGCGCATCATGCGTCATGGGAAACCACTCGGCGTACATGAGCGTCGAACGTTGCGTGAGCAACCGCTGTCCCGGCGGTCCGACAGCACGGAAGATGGGGACCCGTGGAGCTGGAATTCCGACTGCTCGGCCCGGTCGAGGCGTGGCACGGTGACAGGCCCCTGCGGCTGGGCGGGCCGAAACCGCGGGCGCTGCTGGCCGTGCTGCTGCTGCGGGCCGGGCAGGTGGTGCCCGCGGACGCGCTGGTGGACGTGATCTGGGGGGACGAGCCCCCGGGCACCGCGCGGGCGCTGGTGCAGACGTATGTGTCGGCGCTGCGGCGGGCGTTGCCCGCCGAGGCGGCGGAGGCGATCGAGACCCGGCCGCCGGGGTATGTGATGCGGCCCGGGGTCGGACGGGTCGATCTGGCGGGGTTCGAGACGCGCACGGCAGAGGGCCGACGGGCCGCCGCCGACGGGGACCACGCGGAGGCCGCCCGGCTGCTGCGGGAGGCACTGGAGCTGTGGCACGGGCCGGCGCTCGGCGGGGTCGGGGAGGCGCTGCGGGGTGAGGCCGGGCGGCTGGAGGAGGCCCGGCAGGCGGCCCTGGAGGAACGCATCGCCGCCGAGCTGGAGGCCGGCGGGCACGAGGCGGAGCTGGTCACCGAGCTGACCGCGCTGGTCGAGGCCCGCCCGACCCGGGAGCGGCCGCGGGGGCAGCTGATGCTGGGCCTGTACCGACTGGGCCGGCAGGCCGACGCGCTGGCCGTCTACGCGGAGGGGCGGGCCGTCCTCGCCGAGGAGCTGGGGCTCGACCCGGGCCCGGAGCTGAAGCGGCTGTACGAGGCCATCCTGCGGGCCGACCCGACCCTGCTCGCCTCCACGGCAGCCACCGCCGCTCCGCAGCCCGCCGCCGCCACGCCCCGGCCCGTATCCCTCCTGCCGCCCGCCATCGGGGACTTCACCGGGCGGGAGGAGGAACTGGCACAGGTCGTCGAGGTGTTGACCGGCGAGCGGGAGGCGATGCCCGTCGTCGTGGTGTCGGGGGCCGCCGGGGTGGGGAAGTCCGCGCTCGCCGTGCAGGCCGCGCACCGGGTGGCCGGCGACTATCCCGACGGGCAGCTCTACGCCGAACTGCACGGCTTCAGCGAGCCCGTGCCGCCCGCCGAGGTCCTGGGCCGGCTGCTGCGGGCGCTCGGCGCGGACCCGCCGGAGGACACGGCCGAGCGCGGCGACCTGTTCCGCAGCCTCGTCGCCGGGCGGCGGATCCTGCTGGTCCTGGACGACGCGAACGGCGAGGCCCAGATACGGCCGCTGCTGCCGGGCAGCGCCACCTGCGGGGTCCTGGTGACCTCACGGGCCCGGCTCGGCGGGCTCGTCGGGGCCCTGCGTACCGACCTCGACGTCCTGGACGACGCACGCGGCCTCGAACTGCTGACCAGGGTCACCGGCCCGGAACGCACCCCGGACGACCCGCGCGAACGGGCCGCGGCGCGGCGCATCGTCGAGCTGTGCGGGGGGCTGCCGCTGGCCCTGCGGATCGCGGGCGCGCGCCTGGCGACGCGGCGGCACTGGACACCCAGCGTGCTCGCCGAGCGCCTCGCCGACGAACACCGCCGCCTCGACGAGTTGTCCGTGGGCGACCTGGAGGTACGGGCCGGCCTCGGCCTCAGCTATCAGGCACTGGACGAGTGCGCCCGCCGCGTACTGCGCCGCATCGCCACGCTGGGCTCGGCGGACGTCGCCGTGTGGACGGTGGCCGCGCTCTCCGGCACCCCGGAGGACGAGGCCGAGGAGATCCTGGAACGCCTCCTGGACGCCCAGCTGATCAACTGCCCCGGCACCGACCAGGTCGGCCAGCCCCGCTACCGCCTGCACGACCTGGTCCGCGTCTACGCCGCCGAACGCGCGGAGGCCGAGGACCCCGTCGGCGACCGCACGGCGGCGGTGGGGCGGGCGTTGACCGCCGGTCTGTGGCTGATGGACCGGGTGACGGAGGCGGCGCCCTCGGGTGCTGTGATCTTGAGGCAGGGTTTCAGACGAGCGCCCCTGAAGGGGCGCGGGGAACTGCGCGAGCAACCACGGACAACCGGCAGCCGCGAAGCAACCGAGCACACCTCCCCTGTGGGCGAACAGACCGCCCGCCGAGCCCTGGAAGACCCCTTCGCCTGGTTCGACGCGGAGGCCGACACCCTCACCAACGCGGTGGAGCGGGCGGCAGCCATGGGCCTGCACACCCTCGCCTGTGAAGCGGCGGCCGCCCTGTGCTCCTCCTCCTTCGCCATCAGCAACCGCTTCGACGCCTGGTGGCGCAGCCACGACGCCGCACTCGCGGCGGCCCGCCGCGCCGAGGACCGCTCGGGCGAGGCCCTGCTGATCATCGGCCTGGGGCAACTCCGCTACGAACAGGACCGCATCGCCGAGTCCCAGGAGTACTTCCGCACGGCCGAGCGCATCTGCACGGAACTCGGCGACGTACGCGGCCGTTCCGCCGCCCTCGCCGGCCTCGGCAGCGCCTGCCGCGAGGTGGGCGAACTGCGTGACGCGGAGCGGGCCCTGACCGACGCGGCCGACGGCTTCCGCCGGGTCGGCGACGACACCGGGGTCGGTGTCGCCTGCCGGTACGGCGGTTCCGTACGCCTCGAACTCGGCGACCAGGAGGGCGCGTTCCCGCTGCTCGACGAGTCGCTGCGGGCGTACCGGCGGCTCGGCAGCCGACGCGGCGAGGCCCTGGCGCTGCGCACGCTCAGCCTGGTGCACCGCTCGCTCGGCGCGTACGAGGAGGCCGCGCGCGTGGCCGAGCAGGCGCTGGAGATCCTGCGCGCCCTCCGCGACCCGCACATGGCGGCGTACGCCCTGCGGGCCCGGGCCAAGGCCCGGCTGCGGCTGGGACACACCCGGGAGGCGGAGGCGGAACTGCACGAGATCCTGGAGGTCTGCCGGGTCCACGAGGACCGCTTCGGCGAGGCCCTGACGCTGCGCACGCTCGGCGAGTGCGCGCTGGCCGACGGCCGGCTGACGGACGCGGAGGGGCTGCTGGCCGCGTCCGCCGACCTCTGGGGCGTCCTCGCCCTGCCCCTCCCCCGGGCCCGCGCCCTGCGCAACCTGTCCGTCGTGCGGGCCGCGCTCGGCGATCAGGCCGGCGCCGACGCGCTGCGGGCCGAGGCCATGGAGGTGTTCAACGCCTGCGAGGCCCGCGAACGGCACGAGCCATGGCCGTGGGTGTGACCCGTGTGATCCGCGACCACAGGGCCGGGGCCGTGCCGGTGGCCGGGCGGCGGGCCCGGAGCTGTCGCCAGGTCGGCTTCGGGCAGCGGCCCTTGGGCCGGGCGTTGGTGAACTTCTCGTAGGGGACCAGCCGTGGGGGCAGGCCGATCTCGACCCAGTGGGCCTTGCCGGAGGAGAGGTCCCAGCCGTCGTTGGGGATGCGGAGGTGATCGGCGCGGTGGTCCTTGTCCTGGCTGGTGATCTGGAGGACCTCGACATGGCGGAGGCGGGGCCGCATGACCACGCAGTAGTGGGGCCGTTCGCCGGTGGCCTCGCGGAACGGCACCAGGGCGTGCCAGATCTCGCCGGGGGCGGGGCGGCGCCGGCCGCCGTTGAGCCCGCCGTCGTCCCACCAGCGGACCGCCCGGTGGCAGAGGAACGCGGCGAGCCCGGCCGCCCCGCTCTGCGCCAGGGTCCGGGAGCTCCACACCGCCGAGTCGAACCGGGTCTCCGCCCAGAGCACCGCCGCCCGGCTCGCCCCGAGCACGACCGCCGCGTGGCAGAGGTAGGCCCACCAAGGGCTGGGCCGGGACCACCTGGTGAACGCGGCCACACCCAGCGCGACCGCGACGGGCACGCCGTACACGACCGCGTCCTGCCCGGCCGTGAGCGGTGGCAGCGGAGGGTCCTGTGCGGCCATCAGATCCGGTACGGCGACCGGCAGCGCCAGCGCGTAGCCGACGGCGTTCCACACGGTCAGCAGCAGATAGACCTTGACGGCCATGCCCAGGCACGACGTGTTGGTGCGACGGGCCACCGGATCCTCCTTCTCCCTGCGGAAGATCATCATCCGCGCGAGGAACACGGCGCGGGATCCGTGGAATTGCGTACGCGGCTACGTAATGGGACCGCGTTTCCTGGCGCCGGCCGGCAGTCGGTCGCCGGTCGGCCAGGCCGAAACCCGCTTGCGGCGGACTTGCAGAGAACTTGCAGCGGAGTGCGCCATTCTCGTTGTTCTCGGGGGAACAACGGATCGGCCGGGCGACCACCGCCCGGCCGGTCGGCCCACCGGAGCGCACAGGGGACGGACCGGTGGGAACGTGACAACAGTGGGTTCGGAACAGCAGGACGGGCTGGGGGAAAGCCCGGCGCCAGGCCGCAGACCACCACTCAAGGGGGGAAGCCCCCGGGGAGGGACATCAGGGGATCAGGTCCCTCCCCGGGGTGCTGCCAAGCACCCCACCGCCTCACACCTCCCGCCCGGTGGAAGACGACGCATGCCTTCGATCATCCTCATGAGCGACCCCGAGGTCGCCGGTGTCCCGGTCCAGGAGTGCGGTGAGCCCCTCGTCGACCTGAGGGAGCTGCCCTTCGTGGTGGTCGACTCCCGCCAGGCCGACCCCGAGGGGTCGTACGCGCACCTCCGCGAGGGCGTCGCCTGGCGCCTCGCCCGAGCCGCCCGGCTGCTCCCCGACGGGCTGCGGCTGCTGGTCACCGAGGGGTACCGGCCGCTCGCCCTGCAGATCCAGTACTTCGAGGCGTACGCCGCCGAACTGCGCCTCGCCAACCCCGACTGGACCGAGGAGCACCTCCACGTCCAGACCAGCCGTTCCCTCTCCCCGCCGGAGATCGGGCCGCATGTCGCAGGCGCCGCGGTCGACCTCACCCTGTGCACCGCCGCCGGGGAGGAACTCGACATGGGCACCCGCCTCGACGCCAGCCCCGAGGAGAGCGACGACGCCTGCTACACCGACGCGCCCGGCATCTCCGACACCGCCCGCCGCAACCGCCGCACCCTGAGCGCGGCGCTCACCACGGCCGGGCTGGTCAACTACCCCACCGAGTGGTGGCACTGGTCGTACGGGGACAGGTACTGGGCGCTGATGACGGGCGCGCCGAACGCGCTGTACGGGCCCGCGAGGACCGGTCCCTAGCCCGGCGTACGCCCAAGGCCTTGCGTCCCCGCCGTCCCTACCCGTCCCATCCCCGAGGGCTGCACCCCGTCCTCCGTGTCGCCTCGGCGGCAAACCCCGTAGCGGGGGTCAGGGGCAGCACCCTGTGGATGGGACGGGCAGGGGTGGCGGGGGCGGAGTCATGTGCGGGGTGCATCGCCCGTGCCGGTGGTCACGGCCGCTCGGCGACGCACGGGAAAGTACTGGCGCGGTGTCACCCCGACGATCCGGTGGAACGCCGCGACGAAGGAGCCGGACGAGGCGTAGCCGACACGGTGGGTCCGGACTCGATGGGGAGGCCCTCGGCGAGGAGGGGCATCGCAGACGGACATCTCCGTGGCCGTGCACGAGCAGGGCGGCAGCCTCCGCTTCCGCGCGCGTCGGCCGTGACCGGCCGTCACCTCGAACTCCTCGGCGGTCAGGCCCCGAACCTTCTCACGTACCGCCGCTGCCAAGGGGTCTCCACCGCGTGCCGGTCGTAGTGCCGGCGTACGTACGCCACGGCCTCCTCCGGCGGTACGCCGTCCAGCACCGCCAGACAGGCCAGCGCGGTGCCCGTACGGCCCCGGCCGCCGCCGCACGCGAACTCGACACGATCGACGGCCGCCCGTTCCCAGGCGTCCCGCAGCACCTCCGCCGCCTCCCCCCGGTCTCCGGGCAGCCGGAAGTCGGGCCAGCGCAACCAGCGGGACGCCCAGGGGACCTCGGGCGGCTCCTTGCCGAGGCAGTGCACGGCGTAGGTGGGGATCCTGCCGTCCGGGAGCGGGCGGCGAAGCCCCCGGCCGCGCACCGACCGCCCGGAGGGCAGCCGCAGTACACCGGGGTCGGCCGGATCCCAGGGCTCGGTGGCCACCTCCCCCATGGCCTAACCCACCCCCCGCGACGCCTGCGCGGCCCTCGTCTCGATGCCCCTGAAGTGATCGGACATCGCCTGTTGCGCGCCCTCGACGTCGTGGGCGCGGAGGGCGGCCACGATGTCGCGGTGGCGGCGGATGGTCAGCTCGGGGGTGGGGTCGTCGGTCCAGCCGCGGGCGCCGGCGACACGAAGGAAGACGGTCCAGAAGGCGCCGAGAAGCTGGGGGATGAGCGCGTTGCCGAGGGAGGCGTAGAGGAGTTCGTGGAAGTCGCGGTCGAGTTCGGCGACGGATTCGCCCGCCTTTCCGGCGGCCTCCATCCGGTCGACGACGGCCGCGAGACCGTCCAGCTCGTCCTCGGTGAGGGTGCCCGCGACCCGTCGTACGAGGCCGTCCTCCAGGACCTCGCGGACCTGGAGGATCTCGGCGAGCGCGGCGGTGTCGCCGTCGGGCCGGGCGAGGGTGCGGAAGGTGAGGCCGTCGACGAGGGGCGTGAGGGAGGCCTCGCCGACGTACGTGCCGTAGCCGTGCCGGATGTCGACTATGTCGAGGGCCTGCAGGGCTTTGAGTGCCTCTCGGACGGAGTTGCGGCTGACGCCGAGGTCCTCCATCAGCTCCGTCTCGGTGGGCAGCGGCGCGCCCGCCTGGAGCTTGCGGTCGAGGATGAGCTGCATGACCTCGTGCTGGATCTGGCTGCTCACCCGTCGCTCGGGCCGGCGCCGGCTCCCGCTCTCCTGAGACATGCGCCGCATCGTACGCTCGCCGGACATCCGACGTCCCACCTCCGGACGGAAACCGCGTGAACCGACCAGGGGAACGCCGGGTGAACGCACGGTGATCACCCCGGGAAATTGTGCCCTAACGGACCGTCAACTGTCCTTATTTCACACTGCCATTGGTCGCACCTTTGGCAGGTACGCCATTCGTGTGCGACCTCTTGACCGCCCCCACCGGCGCTTTTAAGGTCACGCTGCTCCCTGTAGGACGTAGGACGTCGTATCTCCTGTCAGAGATCTCCCCCCCCCACCGCTTCGCTCCCTCGCTGCCTCGCTGGAGGAACCGTGCGCGACGTGACCCATGACGCCCCGGCGACGCCTCGCCGGTCGTTCCTGAAGTACTCCGGCGCACTGGGCGCGGCCGCCGCCGTCTCCTCGTCGCTGGCCGCCTGTTCGGCCGGGCCGGAGTCCACCAACGACACCGGCGGCGGGAGCGGGAAGAACGGCACCCTGACCGCGGTCATCGGCTACGGCAACGACGGCAGCTGGGACCCCACCCAGACCGCGTCCGCCTTCTGCATGGCCGCCAACAACCACATCTACGAGGGGCTCCTCGACACGGACCCCATCTCGCGCGAGCCGTACGCGGCGCTCGCGACGGCCGTGCCGAGCGATGTCGGCGGCACGTCGTGGAAGTTCGAGCTGCGGCCCGGCGCCACCTTTCACGACGGCAAGCCGGTGACCGCCGACGACGTCGTCTTCGTGTACGAGCGCATCCTCGACCCCGCCACGCAGACCCTCGCCAAGGGCTTCTTCGCCAGCTGGCTGAAGGAGGTCAGGAAGATCGACGCGCGGAATGTCGAACTGGTGCTCAGGTTCCCCTTCCCCGACGGCATTTCCCGGCTGACGCTGGCGAAGATCATGCCGAAGCACGTGTACTCCCAGCCGGGTGCCTGGGAGGACGCCATCAAGGGCAAGGCGATCGGTTCGGGGCCGTACCGGCAGACCGCGCACCACCCGAAGTCCAACACCACGTTCGAGGCGTACGCCGACTACAACGGCCCCCGTCCCGCCGCCTTCCAGAAGATGAACTGGATGACCATCGTGGACGCGGCCCCGCGCGTCGCGAAGATCTCCGGCGCGAGTGCCGGCGCGCAGATCGCCGACAACATCCCTTACGCCAATATCGGGCAGCTGGAGAAGGGCGGCATGTCCGTCCAGGGCGGCTCCGGGATGAACAACCTCTTCCTCATGTTCAACACCAAGCGCAAACCCTTCGACGACGTACGCGTACGGCAGGCACTGCATTACGCGATCGACCGGGACAAGATGATCGAGGTCGCGCTGAAGGGGCACGGGAATCCGGCGAGTTCCTTTCTGAACGAGCAGAATCCGAGTTATCGGCCGGCGAAGAGCGTGTACGCGTACGACCCCGACAAGGCGAAGGCGTTGCTGGCGGAGGCCGGGGTGAAGGGCCTGAAGATCGAGATCCTGTCGGTGAACGTCAGCTGGATCGTCGACTGTCTGCCGACGATCAAGGCGTCCTGGGACGCGATCGGGGTCGAGACGACCCTCTCGCCGCAGGAGACCACGGCCGTCTTCACGAAGATGGACCAGAAGCAGGACTACCAGGTGGTCGCCGCGGCCTCCAATCCCAATCAGTTCGGGCTCGACGCGGATCTGATCATGCATTACAACTACGGGCCGCAGAACCTGTGGATGCAGTACGCGCGGTGGGCCGATAATTCCGTGGCCAAGGGACTTTTCAAGGACATGGACCGGGCGACGCAGGAATCGGACGCCGACAAGAAGAAGACGATGGTCCAGGACTACATCGACATCGTCGCCGAACAGGCCGTGCTCTATCCGGTGGTCCACAACGAGCTGATGACGGCGTGGGACGCGCAGCGGCTTACGGGGATAAGGGCACAGCCATATCCCGGGATCAACCTCCTTCAGGCGAAGTGGGTTTAGCGCCGTTGGGGGTGCGGTGGGTTGCCGACTGCGGGTTGATTGTGGCTGATCGCGCCCACGCGGCGGAGCCGCAAATCGGCACAGCCCCGCGCCCCTTAAGTTTTCTCAGTGATCCGGAGTCATACGTGGTCGCTCTTCTTCGTATCCTGATTCGGCGGATCGTGCTGCTCGTTCCGCTGATGCTCGGGATCATCCTGTTCGTGTTCATCGTCATGCGGTTCTCGGACGTCGATCCGGCGTCCGCGTTCTTCCAGGGGGCCAATCCGACGCCGGAGCAGCTGCACGAGTTCCGGGAGGAGAACGGCCTGCTGGACCCCCTGCCCGTCCGCTACGTCGGCTTCATCGGCGATGTGCTGCACGGGGACATGGGGATCAGCGCGCTCACCCGGGCCCCCGTCGTCGACCAGGTCATGACCGCGCTGCCGCTCACCCTCCAGCTGACCTTCCTGGGGCTGGGCATCGCGGTCGTGCTGTCGCTGCTCGGCGGGGTCACCGCGGCCATCTACCGGGACCGGCTGCCGGACCAGATCATCCGGGTGGTGTCGCTGACCGGGGTCGCGGCGCCCGGGTTCTGGCTGGCGCTGCTGATGATCCAGTACCTGGCGGTGGACCTGGGCTGGTTCCCGACCGGCGGATACGTCAATCCGGCGGACTCCTTCACCGGGTGGCTGAAGACGATGACGCTGCCGGCGTTCGCGCTGTCCCTGCCGGTCGCGGCGCAGCTCACGCGGATCGTGCGGACGGCGATGGTCGAGGAGCTCGACAAGGACTACGTGCGGACGGCGATCGGGAGCGGGCTGCCGCCGCGGGTCGTGGTGGGCCGGAACGTGCTGCGGAACGCGCTGATCAATCCGCTGACCGTGCTGGGGCTGCGCGTCGGCTATCTGCTCGGCGGCGCGGTCGTCATCGAGACGATCTTCTCGCTGCCGGGGATGGGCAAGCTGATGATCGACGCCGTGAAGAACGGCGATCCGGCGGTCGTCCAGGGTGTCGTCCTGACCACGGCCGCGGGCTTCGTGGTCGTGAACCTCGTCATCGATGTCCTCTACCTGCTGGTGAACCCGCGACTCAGGGAAGCACGTTGACGACGACCGAGGGATGCGAGCTGATGCCCTGATGTGCGAGATGTGCGGCCTGGAGCTGATGCCCTGATGTTCGGCCTGATGGTGACCACGCGCAAACGCCTGACGGAGGCCCTGTCCCGGCCCGGTGTCCGGCTGCGCTCCTGGCGCCGGCTGCCGCTGCTCTCCCGGATCGCGGTCTGCTTCCTCGCGGTCGTGGTGCTCACGGCGTTCCTCGCCCCATGGCTCGCCCCGCACGACCCGCTCGACCAGCAGGCCCTGGTCGGCGGCACCGGCGCGCCCTCCGCCGACCACTGGATGGGCCAGGACAGCCTCGGCCGGGACATCCTGAGCCGACTGATGTACGGGGCGCGCTGGTCGCTGGCGATCGGGCTCGGCGCCACCGGGCTGGCCCTGGTCGTGGGGGCGGTCGTCGGGGCCGTCGCCGCGACCTCGCGCAAGGCGGTCGACGAGACGCTGATGCGCTGTCTGGACGTCGTCATGGCGTTCCCCGGCATCGCGCTGGCCGCCGTCCTCGTGGCCGTCTTCGGCGGCGGGATCACCGTCCTGATCTGCGCGATCGCGTTCCTGTTCACCCCGCCGGTCGCCAGGGTCGTCCGGGCCAACGTCCTCGACCAGTACGGCGAGGACTATGTGACCGCCGAGCGGGTGATAGGAGCCCGCACCCCGCACATCGTGATCCGGCACGTGGCGATCAACTGCGCCGCCCCGGTGCTCGTGTTCTGCACGGTCCAGGTCGCCGAGGCCATCGTCTTCGAGGCGTCGCTGTCCTTCATCGGCGCGGGCGTACGGCCGCCGGACCCGTCCTGGGGCAGTGTCATCGCGGACGGCAAGAACATGGTGCTGACCGGGGGCTGGTGGGCGACCGTGTTCCCCGGCCTGCTGATGCTGATCACGGTCCTCTCCCTGAACATCCTCTCCGAGGGCGTGTCCGACGCGTGGGCCGCGCCGGCCGCGCGGGATGTGGAGCCACGGGCGGAGGAGGACCGGTTGGAGACCCCCGAACCGGGCGGCGGCGAGGTCACGGAGCTGCCCGGACTGACCGAGGCGGCCGTAAGACTGCGCTCCCGGGCCCGCCCCCTCCCCGAGGGCCAACCGGTGCTGTCCGTCGAGAACTTGGCGATCGGCTTCGACCAACGCCACCGGGGCGTGGACATCGTCGACGGCATCAGCTTCGAGGTCCGCCCCGGTGAAGTCCTGGGCCTGGTCGGCGAGTCGGGCTGCGGCAAGTCGCTGACCGCGCTGACGGTGATGGGCCTGGAACCGAAGGGCGCCCGCGTACGCGGTCAGGTCCGGTTCGACCAGCGGCAGTTGGTGGGCGAGCCGATGCGCGTACGGCGCCGGCTGCTCGGCCACGAGATGGCGATGATCTACCAGGACGCCCTTTCCTCCCTGAACCCGGCGATGACGATCCGCGCCCAGCTGAAGCAGGTCGTGCGCCGGGGCGGCAAACGCTCCGCGCCCGAGTTGCTGCGCATGGTCGGCCTCGACCCCGACCGCACCCTCCGCAGCTACCCGCACGAACTCTCCGGCGGCCAGCGCCAGCGCGTCCTCATCGCGATGGCCCTGTCCCGCACCCCCCGGCTGATCGTGGCCGACGAGCCGACGACCGCGCTCGACGTGACGGTCCAGGCGCAGATCATCGAGCTGCTGCTGCGGCTGCGCGAGGAGCTGGGCTTCGCCCTGATCCTCGTCTCGCACGACCTGGCCCTGATCGCGGACGTCACCGACCGGGTGGTGGTGATGTACGGCGGGCAGATCGTCGAGACGGGCGTGACGGCGGACCTGGTGGAACTGCCCTCCCACCACTACACGCGTGGCCTGCTGGGCAGCGTCCTGTCCCTGGAGTCGGCGGCCGAGCGGATGACCCAGATCAAGGGCGTCGTCCCCTCCCCCGCCGACTTCCCGGCGGGCTGCCGCTTCGCCGACCGCTGCCCCCGGGCGGGCGAGGTCTGCCGTACGACGGCCCCGGCCCTGCTGGGCACCCGTACGCACACGGCGGCCTGCCACCACCCGGCGGTGGACCTGACGGAACATTCCGAGAACTCGGGAAGCGAGGTGGCCCGGTGAGCGCGCTCGTGGAGGTCTCGGACGCGCATGTCGTCCACAGGGCGCGCAGCGGCGGGGTGTTCACCCGGGACCGGGTGTACGCGCTGACCGGCGCCGATCTGGTGATCGCGCCCGGCGAGACGGTGGGCGTGGTGGGCGAGTCGGGGTGCGGCAAGTCGACGCTGGCGAAGGTGCTGGTGGGCGTGGACCGGCCGACGGCCGGAACGGTCTCGTTCCGGGGGCGGGACCTGTGGTCCATGTCGCCGGCCGAGCGCCGGGTGGCCGTCGGCAGCGGCACGGGCATGATCTTCCAGGACCCGTCGACGGCCCTGAACCGCCGTCTGTCGATCCGTCAGATCCTGCGCGACCCGCTCGATGTGCACCGGCGCGGCACACCGGCCGAACGGGAGGACCGTGTACGGGAGTTGATGTCCCTGGTCGGACTGCCCCCGGCCCTCGCGGACGGTCTCCCCGGCCAGCTCTCCGGCGGCCAGCGCCAACGGGTGGCGATCGCACGGGCGTTGGCGCTCGACCCCGAGCTGGTGGTGGCGGACGAACCGACGAGCGCGCTGGACGTCTCGGTCCGCGCCCAGATCCTCAACCTCCTGCTGGATCTGAAGGAGCGCCTCGGCCTGGCGCTGGTCTTCGTCTCGCACGACATCCAGACGGTACGCCGGATGAGCGACCGCGTGATCACCATGTATCTGGGCCGGATCGTGGAGGAGACCCCGGCGGCCCTGGTCACCGACCGCGCCCGGCACCCGTACACCCGCGCGCTGTTCTCGGCGACGCCCGGCCTGCTGGACCCGATCGACCCGATCCCGCTGGTGGGCCCGGTCCCGTCGGCGACCCGGCCGCCGAGCGGCTGCCCGTTCCGTACGCGCTGCTGGAAGGCGGACGACGTCTGCGCGGAGATCATGCCGGACTTCACGGCCGCGTCGGCCCCCGGACACCGCTTCCGCTGCCACCATCCTGTGCAGGAGACGGAGTCGACGCGTGACCTGGTCGCCCAGGCGGTGGCCACGCCCGTGTCGGATTCCGTACGCGATACCTAGCACCAAGGGAGCCACCATGACCGTCCCCGCCCCGCTGACCGGTGTCATCCCGCCCGTCTGCACGCCCCTGACACCGGACCGCGAGCTGGATGTCCCCTCACTCGTCCGGCTGGTCGACCATCTCGTGGCGGGCGGTGTGGACGCGCTGTTCGTGCTCGGCTCGACGTCGGAGGCGGCGTATCTGACGGACGCGCAGCGGCGGCGGGTCGTGGAGACGGTGGCCGGTCACGTCGGCGGCCAACTCCCCGTCCTCGCCGGGGTGATCGACATGACGACGCCCCGCGTCCTGGACCACGTCCGCGCCGTGACCGCCGCCGGCGCCGAGGCCGTCGTGGCGACCGCCCCCTTCTACACCCGCACCCACCCGGCGGAGATCTCCCGCCACTACCGGCTGCTCGCCGCCGGCTCCCCCGTCCCGGTCTTCGCCTACGACATCCCGGCCGCCGTCCATTCCAAGCTCCCCGCGGACGTGATCCTCGACCTGGCGGCGGACGGGGTCATCGCCGGTCTGAAGGACTCCAGCGGCGACCTGGCCGCGTTCCGCACAGTCGTCACGGGCGCCCGCACCGACTCCGCCCTCACCGGCTTCAGCGCCCTCACCGGCTCCGAACTCGTCGTCGACTCCGCGCTCGCCCTGGGCGCCGACGGGGCGGTGCCGGGGCTGGCGAACGTCGACCCCGTCGGCTACGTCCGCCTCGACCGCCTCTGCCGCGCCGGCGACTGGGACCGGGCCCGCGCCGAGCAGGAGCGGCTGTGCGCCCTCTTCGGCATGATCGGCGTCGGCGACCCGGCCCGCATGGGCGGCAGCTCCTCCGCCCTCGGCGCCTTCAAGGCGGCCCTGCACCTGCGCGGAGTCATCGACTGTGCCGCCACGGCCGAACCGCAGGTGCCGCTGTCGGAGGCGGAGGTCGAGCAGGTGGGCAAGTACCTGGCGGCGGCGGGCCTGCTGTAGGCGGGCTCCCCCTGTGGACAGACTCCGCGAACACGGCCTCGGGCAGCACCGCGCACCCCTGGTGCACCCGACCCGCAATGGAGGATCGCGGCGCCTCCGACACGCCCCCGCTGCTGCTGATCATGGGCGCGCAGGCGTCGGGCCTGGGATGGCCGGACGAATTCGACGCCATCCTGAACCACACGGCAGGAGCCCCGCGGACGACCTCTCACCCGGCCGGCCGGCCGAGCAGGCCCGACAGCGGCAGGCGGCGGAACTCGATCGTCTCGTACGGGCCCGCCGAGCCCGTCTCGTAGAGGACGCCCACGTGGGTGCGGCCCAGGGGGACGAGGTCGGAGTAGGCGGCGGGGCGCTGCGAGAGGGTCGTGGACCTGGTGAAGGTGGTGCCCGCGTCGCCGCTGCGCCAGACGGACATCGACTGGCGGGCGGTGGGGACGGAGGGGCCGGAGAAGAGGAGCGGGCCGCCGGAGGGGAGCTGGAGGACCGAACCCTGGACCACGGGGACGTCGGAGAGGGTGGGCTGGACGGTGTAGGGGCGGTCGAGGGACTCGGCGCCGTCGCCGGAGTAGGTGTCCAGGCGGTGGCCGACGCTCGTACCGTGCTGGTCCCGCGCGCTGAAGTACAGGCGCCCGTCCGGCAGTTCGGCCGCGCTGTTCTCGTTGGCGTTGTCGAGACCGTCGTACGAGTCGTCGACGAAGCCGAGCCGCCAGGTGGTGCCCCCGTCGTCGGAGTAGATCGCGTGGGCGCCGTAGTACCTGGGCTCCTGCCCCGTGTCCGCCGAGTCGGCGGGCGGGGCGGCCGAGTGGTTCGAGGGGACGACCAGGCGGCCCGCGTGCGGCCCCCGGGTGAGGGCGACCGCGTGGCCGGGGCCGGTCGCGTACCAGCGCCAGTCCGGGAGTTTCACGTCCGCCGTGATGTCGCGAGGGGCGGTGAAGCGGCGGCCGTCGTCCTTGCTGGTCTGCACGAAGACGCGGCGGCTCTGCTCGGCCGTCACCTCGCCCCGCATGATCTGCCCCTCGGTCACCGTGCCGCTGTTGTACGACGTGACGAGCACGACCCGGCCGGTCCGCGGGTCGACCACCGGCGCCGGGTTGCCCCGCGTGTCCCCCTTCCCCGCGGCCACCACCTTCAGCGGACCCCAGGTGCAGCCGCCGTCGCCCGACCGTCTGAGGACGACGTCGATGTTGCCCGTGTCGCCGGCCCCGTTGCGCCTGCCCTCCGCGAAGGCCAGCACGGTGCCCGCGCCGGTGGTGACCGTGGCGGGGATGCGGTAGGTGTCGTAGCCGCCCTGGCCCGACACGTACGGCACGGAGGAGGTGCAGCCCCGGGTGGGGTGTTTGGTGGCCGCGACCGCCGGGACCGCGACGGCGGTGGCGGCGGCGAGCAGTCCTGTGGCCGCTGCCAGCACGGCGGCCGTACGGCTTGTGGTGGGCATGATCGGCACGGCGGCGGCTCCCCGGACATGGGACGTGGGACGTCGGATGTCCGGTGAACCTAATGGGCCCCCTGGTGTCCGGCAACAGGACTGAGCCGATCGAGTCCTGACGTGCCGTCAGACCGTCCCCGGGGTCACCATCCCCGACTCGTACGCCACGATCACCAGCTGGGCGCGGTCCCGGGCGCCCAGCTTGCCCATGATGCGGCTGACGTGGGTCTTGGCGGTCAGCGGGCTGAGGCCCAGGGTGTCGGCGATCTCGGTGTTGTTGAGGCCGCGCGCCACGAGGGTGAGGACCTCCTTCTCCCGGTCGGAAAGGCACTCGGGGCCGCCGTCGGGCAGGGCGGCCGGCGCGGTGGGGCCGCGCAGCAGCCGGGCGATGAGGCGGGCCGTGGGGCCCGGGGAGAGGAGGGCCTCGCCGGCGGCGACCGTGCGGATGGCGTCGAGGAGTTCCGCCGGCCGCATGTCCTTGACGAGGAAGCCGGAGGCGCCGGCCCGCAGGGCCTCCACCACGTGCTCGTCGGTGTCGTACGTGGTGAGGACCAGGACCCGTACGCCCGCGAGGTCCTCGTCCGCCGCGATGAGCCGGGTCGCCTCGATGCCGTCCAGGTCGGGCATGCGCAGGTCCATGACGACCAGGTCGGCCCGCGCGGTACGCGCCAGCTCCACCGCCTCCCGGCCCGTCCCCGCCTGCCCCACCACCTCCATGTCCTTCGCCGACTCCACGAGCATGGCGAAGGCGGCGCGGACGAGGGTCTGGTCGTCGGCGAGGAGTACGCGGATGGTGCGGTCGGTCATCGGGCCGCCTTCCGCTCGGCGGCGGAGGTGACGGCGACGGCGACTTCGAGTTGGGCTTCAGCACCAGCACCAGCACCAGCACCAGCACCGGCACCGGCACCGGCACCGACGGCGACCACGTACCGCTCCCCCACCCCGCCCAGCGGCAGCACCGCCTCCACCGCGAAGCCGCCGCCCGTCCGTGGCCCGGCGTCCAACGTGCCGCCGACGCTGCGGGCCCGCTCGCGCATGCCGAGGATCCCGAAACCGGAGTCTCGGAAACCGGCGTCCGCCAAACCGGCGTCTCCAGAACCGGAGCCCCCTGAAGGCGCCCCGGCACCTCCCCCCACCCCGTCGTCCGTCACCCGCACCCGGAGCGCCCCTCCCCCGGCCCGCAGCTCCACCCGTATCGTCAAGTCCGCTCCCCCGTGCCGTACTGCGTTGGTCAGTGCCTCCTGCACGATCCGGTAGGCGGCGGCGCCCACCCCGGGCGGCACCCCGTCCGCCGCGACCGTGACCTCCACGCGGGCCCCCGCCGTGTGGGCCGCGTCGGCGAGGCCGGCGAGGCCGTCGAGGCCCGGCAGCGGGCCTCGGTCGCCGGCACCGGCGTACCCGGACTCGCGTAACACCTCCAGCGTGCCGCGCAGTTCACCGCGGGCGCTACGGCAGGTCTCGGCGATGTCGTCGAGGGCCTTGGCAACGGCGGCGCGGTCGAGGCGGTCGGGGTCGGCGGCCAGGACGTGCGCGGCGACGGAGGTCTGCACGCCGACGAGCGTGATGCTGTGGGCGAGCAGGTCGTGCAGGTCACGGGCGATGCGCAGCCGCTCCTCCGCGACCCGCCGCCGCGCCTCCTCCTCGCGGGTGCGTTCGGCGCGCTCGGCGCGTTCGACGACGGAGACGACGTACTGGCGGTGGACGCGGACGTATCCGCCGAAGATCAGGACGGAGACGATCCAGCCGGAGATCCGCAGGAACTCCGGAAGCTGGTGGGGAGTGAACAGCGCGTTGACGGCCAGGGTGAGTGCCACGACGGCGGCGCCGTTGAGCAGGGTGCGGCGGGCCGTGCCGCTCACCGCGACCGTGTAGAGCACCAGCATGGCCGGGGCCACGGCGGCGGGGTGGTTGTTGTCGAACGCGTGGTACGGGGCGACCAGCGCCACCAGCACCCAGAGCATGAGCACCGGCCGCCGCCGGCGCCAGACCAGCGGCACATGGACGGCGAGCAGCAGCGCGAAGCCGAGCGGGTCCGGCACTCGCCCGTCCCCCGTGATGACCACGGCGGTCGCGCAGTCGACGACGGCCAGGGCGATCGCCAGGCAGGAGTCGTACCGCAGGGCGTCGGCACCGGTGGCCGTACGCAGCCGTTCGACGAGTCCCGGAAGGGTCCTCTTGCTCATGGTTGCCGTCACCGGCTCATCCTCCGTCAGGAGGGCGCCCTTCCGGGAGAGAAGGGCGCCCCTGTGGTGGGTTACGGCTGTCGGCCGGCTGCCACGCGCTCCCGGTCGGGCGCGTCCCCCGGCGGCGGCTCCACGGCCCGCACCGGCTCCTTGGACAGCGGTCCGGGCCACCACACCTTCCGCCGCAGCGCCACGCTCGCGCTGGTCACCAGGTAGGTACGGACGAGGAAGGTGTCGAGGAGCACGCCGACCGCGATGACGAAGCCCAGCTGGACGAGTTGGACGAGCCCCATGTTCAGCAGCACGGCGAAGGTCGCGGCCAGGACGAGCCCGGCGGAGGCGATGACCCCGCCCGTGGTGCGGAGCGCGGTGAGCGCGGCGGCGGCCGGTTCGGCGCCGGCGAAGGACTCCTCGCGCATCCGGTGCATGAGGAAGATGCCGTAGTCCACACCGAGGGCGACGAGGAAGACGAAGGACAGCAGGCCGAGCCCCGGATCGGTCCCCTCGAACCCGAACACCGGCCCGAAGACCAGCCCCCCGATCCCGAGCGAGGCCGCCCACACCGCGACCACGGCGACGACGAGCAGCAGCGGCGCGACCAGGCTCCGCAGCAGCGCGACGAGGATGAGCAGCACGGACACGAGGACGATCGGTACGACGACGAGCCGGTCCCGGGCGTTGGTGTCCTTCAGGTCGAGCTGCTCGGCGCTGGGTCCGCCGATGTAGGACTCCGGGAGTTCGTCCCGCAGCGACTCGATGGTGGCCGTCTCGGCGGCCGACTGCGGCGCGCTCTTCGCGACGACGGAGATCTCGGTCCACCCGTCCCCGCTGCGCCCCCGCTCGACCGCCGCGACTCCCTCATGGCCCTCGATCTCGGCGACCGTGGCGTCGGCCCGCCCGGTCGGTGTGATCACCGTGATCGGCTGGGTGCTCTGGCCGGGATAGGCCTTGGCCAGCGTCTCCATGGCAGCGACGGACTCGGGCTTGTCGACGAAGGAGTCCTCCTGCTTGAGCGACCCGGGCAGGTTCAGCATGCCGAGCGCGAGGGCGCCCAGCAGGACGGCCCCGCCCGCCAGTACGACCAGCGGCCGCCGCCCCGCGGACGACCCCATCGCCGAGAACAGACTCCGCCGCCGCTTCGGTTCACTGCCGTACGCCGGCACGAGCGGCCAGAACACCCGCCGCCCCAGCAGGACGAGGAGTGCAGGCAGCAGGGTGAGCATGGCGAGGAGAGCGCACAGCACGCCCACCGTCCCGAGCGGTCCCATCCCCCGGCTGCTGTTCAGGTCGGCGGCCAGCAGACACAGCAACCCGGCGGCGACCGTCCCGGAGGAGGCGAGCACGGCGGGCCCGCAGCCGCGCAGGGCGACCTTCATGGCCTCGTACGGCCGCTCGATGCGCCGCAGTTCCTCGCGGTAACGGGAGACGAGCAGCAGCGCGTAGTCCGTGCCCGCCCCGAAGACGAGGATCGTCATCACGCCCGAGCTCTGCCCGGACACGGTCGTCCCGAAGACCTGGTTCAGCCCGTACGCGACACCCATCGACAGGAAGTCCGCGATCCCCGCGACGACGAGCGGCACCAGCCACAGCACCGGGCTCCGGTAGATGATGATCAGCAGGACGGCGACGACCCCGACGGTCGTGTAGAGCAGCGGCCCGCCGAGCGACTCGTACACCTTGCTCGCGTCGGTGGCGAGGGCACCCGGCCCACCCACTGCCACCGTCAACCCGCCGTCGCTGTGGGCGACTCCCCGCACCCGCTCGACGAACGCGTCCCGCAACTTCTCATCCGTCCCCGGCCCGTTACTGGCGACCGGATACATGAGGGTGGTCCCGTCCTCCGACGGCACGCCCTCCGGCTCGGCGGCCAGCCGGTCCCGGACCCCGATCTCAGCGACCTGCGCGTCGGCGGCGGCCCGGTCGGCGGCCGTCAGCCCGCCCTCCCGGTGGTACACGAGCACCAGCTCGGTGGACTCGCCACCGGGCAACCTGTCCTGGATCTCGGCCACCTGGGTCGAGTCCGCACTCGCCGGCAGGTAGTCCACCGCCCGGTCGTTCTGCACCTCGGACAGCTTCGCCGCGAACGGCGAGACCACGGCAAGCAGCACGACCCACAACCCGAGCACCAGCCAGGGCACGGCTCGCCGCCTCGTACCTACGTTTGTCTCTCCGGGCCCCATGACGGGGTCCCCCCTCCTCGACGGGTGCGTCTGGACGTTCACCAGACTTCCGGCCTGAGAGCCCCGATTCGTCGGGCGTCAGGGCGAGTTGGGGGTTACTGCCGGGGGTGGTCCGGGAGGTGGATTACTCCCGGGGGAGTACGGCACCGGACGGCGGCGGAGGCGGAGTGCGGCGAGCAAGCGGAGCCAGTGGCCGGTGATCAGGCAGAGGAACGGGTAGCGCCACCTGACGCGGTCCTCGACCTGGCTGCTGTCGCTGCCGAAGATGCGACGGCCGTCGTCGATCACGGACTCGAAGAGGACGACGGCGCGGTGCGGGTGGAGGGCCCAGAAGGTGGCGTAGGCGTGGTTGAGCCGGGCCCACCAGGTGCGCGGATGGTCCGGGCCGTGGACGCGAGCGCGGTCGGTGACCAGGTCCGCGTACAGCGCGAGGGCGGTACGGACCCGGCCGGTGCGGCGAGCCGTGTGGGCGACGAGCCAGCGGGTGTCGAGTGTCCACCTGTGGTCGGGACCGTTCAGGCGCTCGCTGTCCGCTCGGCGGGTATCGGCCGCCGCCCTCGCCCGCCGCCAACGACCGGTGCGGATCAGGGCGTGGCACCACCACTCACGCTGCTGCTGTGTCGCGGGATGGTCGGGACCGAAGTGCGCCGTCAGGTCGTCGAGGGAGCACCTCTGCATGGCGGCGGCGCGCCACAACAGCCCCACTGAGGCGTATGCGCTCCCCAGGCGGCGGCGCGCGCCGATCGCCCCCCAGCTCCAGGGACCGGATCTGGACTCACGTGCGTGGAGCACGCGTTTGCGGATCCGTAGGGCCTTGAAGCGTCTTTGCACCGCCCGGTACCCATCGGCCACGTCGTCGAGCGCGTCGATCGCGTACGGGTGGTCGGCTCCCAGGAGACGGACGTAGTCCGCGTACAGCTCCCGTCTCACACGCCGGGCCTCTCGCCGACGTCCGACGGTCGTCAACGCCGTCGCATGTGTGGCTCGCGCGGCAAGAGTCGGCAGGGAGTCGGCGCCGAACACCCGCTCGTGGTCCGCCACCGCCCCGCTGGTCAGCCGGAGTTGCTCCCGGTGACGTCCGGCCTCCATGCAGGCCACCGCCAGCCAGCGGCGCGCCAGCAAGGTGGACGGGTGGTCGGCTCCCCGGATACGGGCCACGTCGTCCACGACGCCCCGGTGGAGAGCGAGCGCCTCGTCGTGCAGTCCGTGCCAGGTGAGCACATCGGCCAGATCACTCCGGGCCCAGACGACTTCGATGTGGTCGTCCCCGTAGAGCCGGGCGTATTCGGCCACGTTCTCCGCACGCAGCTCGCGGGCCTCGTCGGCCTCACCGTGCTCGCGCAGGACGTGGGCGAGACGGGCCCGCGCGGAGAAAGTCAGCCGATGCCCGGCGCCCAGGATCCGCCCGGTGTTCCGCAGGGTCTGCCGCAGCAGGGCGACGGCCTCGGAATAGTGCGCGGCCGAGGTCAGGGCGTCGGCGAGCCCGAGGCAGACGTCGAACGTGCGCGGATGCAGGCGTCCGTGGACCCGCTCATGGTCGGTGAGGACCTCACGCGCGAAGTCGATCGCCTCCTGGATCCGGCCGTGCCGAGTACAGAGGTGGATGTGGAAGCGGCGCACACCGAAAGTCCCGGGGTGGTCCCTTCCCAGCAGTCTCTCGTGGTCCGCGATCAACTGGACCTGCGCGGCGTAGGCCTCACTGTGCCGCTTCGACTCGTCCAGCCCCCACACCAGGCTGCCGCGCGCACGCAGCACGACCGGGTGTTCCCGGCCATGCAGGGCGGTCCGCTCGTCGACCACACGGCGGAACAGGGCCACAGCCTCCTCGTCCCGCTCCATCCATATCAGGCACGTGGCGAGGGTGTCGCGGATCGTCACCATCTCTTCGGACTCCGGGCCGAAAGCCCGCTCCGCGTCCTCCAGCGCCCGCTCGGCAGCAGTACGAGCCTCGTCGTACAGAGCGGCGTCCAGGCACTGGAGAGCCAGGTTGTTGCGGGCCCAGACCGTCTCGACGTGCTCGGGACCGTGCTCGTCCTCGCATGCGACCAGGTAACGGCGCAGCAGCGCGACCCCTTCCTCGTCGCGGCCCACCGAGCCGTAGGTTTCGGCCAGACTCTGCAGGGAGTAGAGGCTCGCCGCGGACGGCCCCGGGCCCTGGGACCAGTCCGGGCGCATGCGGTCCACGATGCGCGCCGCCTCGCCCAGTCGGCCGGCCGCCGCGTACGCCTTCGCCAGATCACTCAGGGCGCTCCGGGCGCCCTCGTGATCCGCGCCGTGCAGCCGTCGCATGTCCCGCTCCAGCGCCTCGTACATGGGCACGGACAGCTCGTAGCGGCCGGCCGTCCCGTACGACCGGGCGAGGTCCCCGCGCGCGGTGAGCGTGCGCTCGTCCTCGGGACTCAGGCACCGCTCGGTGATCTCCAGGCGTCTGGCGCGTGCCTCGATGGCCTGCTCGGTGCGGCCCGCCCACGAGCACATGTCCCCCTCGAGTTCCAGGGCGCTGAGTGAGGCTGCCGCCTCCTCCCCCAGGGCGGCTTCGCAGTCCCGCCGGGTCTCGGCCCCCCAGGCCACCGCCCGGCTCATCGCTCCCACATGACGGAGATGGTCGTACGCCGCCCATCCCCGCAGCCGCACCAGGCCCTCCTGGTCCTCCTCCTCGTACGACGGCAGGTCCTCTCGTACGACGCTCCACAGCGCGTCGATCTGGTCGACGAGCTGTCCTCCGAACTCCCGTCTCTCCCAGGCCTCCACGGGCGGTATCAGCACCTCGTCCAGATGCCGCACCGCGGCGCGGACGACGTCCCGTATGCGCTCCCCCGCCCTCTCCCGTATCACCCGCTGCACCAGGCGGTGCAGGTTCACGGCGTCCGCTCCGGAGTCCGTGGCGAGCGAGGCCTGGGTCAGGGCTCCCAGCGCGGCCTCCACGGCGTCGACGTCGTCGATCCCTGCCTGCCGGACCACCCCGTGCAGCAACCGGCGGGGCACACCGGCGGGCGACAGCACCGACAGCACCTCCAGCAGAACCCGCACCGCGCCGTCCGGGCCCCGCTGCTCGACCTGCTCGGCGGCGATGAGCATCGCCTCGGCAACCCGGTGCGGATACCGCTCTCCGGGCACCTTCTCCAGCGCGGTCCTCAAGGGGTAGGCCCGCAGCCGCTCCAGGTAGCCGCGGTAGCCGGTCCCCCGTACCCGGATGACATGGGCCGCTTGGGCGAGAGCGAGGGGCAACCGGCCCAGTTCCGCGGCGACTTCGCGGGCCCCGTCGTCCGAGGCGACCCCCGTGCGCAGGCGCAGGAAGTCCAGTGCCTCCTCCTCCGTGAACACGGTGACGTCGACTCTCGCGCCCGCGAGGTTCGTGAAGTCCCGGGAGGTGGCGGTCACCACCACCTGCGCCCGCCCCGCCGTCGGCAGCCACCCGGCCACCTCGTCCGGATCGGTCGCGTTGTCCAGGACCAGCAGACACGGGTCGGGATTCCGGCCGATCCAGGTGAGCGCCGCCCGCGCGGCCTTCGCGGCGTCGACGCCCGCCTCACGGGCGCCCAACTGATCGGCGAGTTCGGCGAGGCCGGACGTCAGCTGGCCGGTGTTCTCCGCCGTGATCCAGGCGACGACGGGCCAGCCCTCTTCGATACGGCGCCGGGCGTAGGCGGCGGCCAGCTGGGTCTTGCCGACGCCTCGGGCGCCGGTGACGGCGTGGACGACGGTGAGGCTGTGCCGCTCGGTGGCGTCGGCGAGTTCGGCGAGGAGGTCCTCGCGGGGCTGGAAGCCGAC
Source organism: Streptomyces sp. NPDC057474 (assembly GCF_042802555.1). NCBI lineage: Bacteria > Bacillati > Actinomycetota > Actinomycetes > Kitasatosporales > Streptomycetaceae > Streptomyces > Streptomyces sp. NPDC057474. Next base: position 63,986 of record NZ_JBHVDX010000025.1, read on the forward strand.
GGGTTCGCGGGGTAGGTCGCCCATGCGGACGAGGAGGCGGGACGGTTCGTCCGGGGAGGTGCCGTTCACGGTGACCGTCGCGTTCGGCAGTTCCAGCCGCATGCCGCCGGTCGGCTCCGCGGGTGCCGTCACCGCCTGCGCCGCCCTGTGCGCCCACGACGAACCCCACGTCCCGCCCACCGTCGCCGCGACGGTCGCCGCCGCCACCCCGACGGCGACGCGGCCTTCGTCGGACGTGGGCAGCAACGGCACGTCGACGGCGTAGAAGAGGAGAAAGACCGCCGCGAACGCCAGCACGTTCAGCGCCACCACCAGCGCCCAGCGCGCGCCGTACCTCATGCGCTCCCCCTCGCCCCCCAGCGCATACCGGAAGACGATTGTGCCCCGTGCCCGACCGTACGAAGCCGTGCGAGACCTACGGAAACGTTCCTGGAAGCATCCGGACGAGCGTCAGGACGGTGTCCGCGCCGTCGCCAGCAACCGCGTCACATCGTCCCCGCAGATCATCAGCGCCGCCCCCACCGTGGCGAGGACCTCTCTCTCCGCGGGGGTGTACGGCCCGTCCGCCAGGGCGATCCGCGCGCCCTGGAGGAGGATCGCCTCACGGCCGGTCGGGGCGAGATGCGGTGCCAGCGGGTCCAGGGCCTCGTGAAGCTCTATGGCGAGGCCGGGACCGCAGGGTTCGCCGAAGACGCGGCCGGTGTCGGCGGCCAGGGCCTCGACCAGGGCGCCGAGTTGGTCCTCGGTGCAGTCGTCGAAGCCGGCGGAGCGTACGGCGGTCGCGGCGACCGACAGGGACGGGCCGGTGCAGGCGCCGTCCGTCGCCAGGACGGCAAGGGCGACCGTGTGGACGGCGTCGCGGAGCATCGCGGAGAAGCGGGTGGTGGTGGGGTGGTCGAGGACGTCCGTGGCGTAGTGGTGGCGGCAGACCGCGCATTCCACCACGGGGCCCGTCTCGCCGCGGGGCAGGACGGGGACGCCGAGGAAGGTGAAGCGGCGGCGGCCGGTGAGGCGTTGGTAGTTGCGGTCGCCTCCGCAGCCCGGACAGAAGAACTCGCCGTCACCGATGCCCGTCCACGCGATCCGGGTACCCATCACACGCGACAGACCGGTGGCGCGGCTGGTGTACCCGACGCGGGCGAGCGCGGCGGCATCGCCGATCGGGTCCCGTCCTGGCAGCACGTCGCACCTCCGTAACTCCCCCACACACGGCCCCTTGGGCGCGGGAAGTGCCCCCTCGGCATCATCGCCGCGCTTGCGTGATGTTAGCCACATCCGTGAGGCGCAGTCAGTACTCCGGACGAGGACTACCCGCGAACTGCACAGGGTTTGGCCGGTAAACGACGGGCCCCGCACGCCGGAATCCGGCGAACGGGGTTTTCAAACCGCCGGTCAGGCTGGTCAGCGCGCCGCGCGGTTGACGGCGGAGACGACCGCCTTCAGTGACGCACGCGTCGTGTTCGCGTCGATACCGATGCCCCACAGGACCTTGTCCCCGATGGCGACCTCGATGTAGGAGGCGGCCTGCGAAGAGGCGCCCTCGCTCATCGTGTGCTCCTGGTAGTCCAGCAGCCGCGCGTCGATGCCGATGCCCTGCAGCGCGTGGAAGAACGCCGAGATCGGGCCGTTGCCGGTGCCGACCAGGGTGGTCTCCGCGCCGTCGACCTCGGCCTCCACGGTCAGCGTGTCCACGCCGTCCTTGTCGGTGGTCGACTGGTTGTTGCGGACCTGGACCCGGCCCCACGGGTTCTCGGGGTTCGGCAGGTACTCGTCCTGGAAGACCGCCCAGATGTCGCTGCCGGTGACCTCGCCGCCCTCGGCGTCAGTCTTGGCCTGGATGAGCTTCGAGAACTCGATCTGCATCCGGCGCGGCAGGTCCAGCTTGTGGTCGTTCTTCAGGACGTACGCGATACCGCCCTTGCCGGACTGCGAGTTGACCCGGATGACGGCCTCGTAGGAGCGGCCGACGTCCTTCGGGTCGATCGGCAGGTACGGGACGGCCCACTCGATGTCGTCGACCGTCTTGCCCTGCTCCTTGGCGGACGCCTCCATGGCGTCGAAGCCCTTCTTGATGGCGTCCTGGTGGGAGCCGGAGAAGGACGTGTAGACCAGGTCGCCCACGTACGGGTGGCGCGGGTGGACCTCCATCTGGTTGCAGTACTCCCACGTACGACGGATCTCGTCGATGTCGGAGAAGTCGATCTGCGGGTCGACGCCCTGCGAGAACAGGTTCATGCCCAGGGTGACCAGGTCGACGTTGCCGGTGCGCTCGCCCTGCCCGAACAGACAGCCCTCGACGCGGTCGGCGCCGGCCATCAGCGCCAGCTCGGCCGCCGCGACGGCCGTACCGCGGTCGTTGTGCGGGTGGACCGAGATGCAGACGTACTCACGGCGGGAGATGTTGCGGCCCATCCACTCGAACCGGTCCGCGTGCGTCGACGGCGTCGAACGCTCCACCGTGGCGGGCAGGTTGAGGATGATCTCGCGGCCCGGACCGGGCTGGTAGACGTCCATCACCGCCTCGCAGACCTCCAGCGCGAAGTCCAGCTCGGTGTCGGTGAAGATCTCCGGGCTGTACTGGTACCCGAACTCGGTCTCCGGGCCCAGCAGCTTCTCCGCGTACTCCATCACCAGGCGGGTGCCGTCGACGGCGATCTGCTTGATGTCGTCCTTGGAGCCACGGAAGACGACCCGGCGGAAGACGGGAGCGGTGGCGTTGTACAGGTGCACGGTCGCCCGCTTGGCGCCCTTCAGCGACTCGACGGTCCGCTCGATCAGGTCCTCGCGGGCCTGGGTCAGTACGGAGATGGTGACGTCGTCCGGGATGACCCCCGGCTCCTCGATGATCGACCGTACGAAGTCGAAGTCCGTCTGTCCCGACGCCGGGAAGCCGACCTCGATCTCCTTGTAGCCCATCTTGACCAGCTGGTCGAACATCCGGCGCTTGCGCTCGGGCGACATCGGGTCGATCAGGGACTGGTTGCCGTCGCGCAGGTCGGTGGAGAGCCAGCGGGGGGCGACGGTGATCCGGTTGTTCGGCCACGTGCGGTCGGCGATGTCGACCTGCTCGTACTGCCCGTACTTGTGGGTCGGCATGGACGTGGGCTGCTGGCGGTTCGCCATGATTGCGGGGGCTCCTCGATGGTCCGGAAAGGACGGCCGACGACGCAACACCAAGCACCGCGGGGAGGGGGTCGGCCTCGACTACAGGCCCTCGCCGCGGCAGCTAAGGAGAAGCAGCCCGAAACGCATGATGCTGCGCAGCCTAGCCGAGTCCTGCTCGGTGCGGGGAGGCCGTATCAGTATGCGGGACCGGGGTGCCATAGGGGACAAAAGGTGCGCAAGACCACACCGGGGACGACAGCGCCCCTTTCGGGGGCGCGGGACTGTATCGATTTACGGCTCCAGCGCGCGGGCGCGCGCAGCCACGACACACCCCGCAGACCGAACGCAACCCTCAGTAACACGGCGCTGACCAGACGCAACCCATACGGCGACATTTCACCAATCATGGTTGCCTCTAGTGACACGCCCCTAACGGAGTGCAATCGTGCGGGACATGACCACCAACGGGGGCCACGAGCCCGTCTTCTGCACCGTCGTACCACCGCACGTCCTCGACAAGCTCTCCCAGGCCGAGGACCCGGCACTCGCGGGCGCCGCGCGCAAGACCCTGGAGCGCGACGCCTTCGAGCGCACCCACCGCCGTCTGACCACGGTCATCGGCGCCCCGAGCATCGCCGCACCCACCGGGGCCGAGACGGGCAAACCGCACCGCACGATCTACGACGCCCGCCACGGCACGGACCTGCCCGGCAGGAAGGTGCGCGGCGAGGGCGACGAGCCCGGCAAGGACGCCACGGTCAACCGCTCGTACGCGGGCCTGGGTGCCACCTTCGAGCTGTTCCTCAAGGCGTACGAGCGCGATTCGATCGACGGCGCCGGGCTGCCGCTGGACGCGACCGTGCACTACGACCGCGACTACAACAACGCCTTCTGGAACGGCGAGCAGATGGTGTTCGGCGACGGCGACGGCGAGATCTTCCTCGACTTCACCATCCCGATCGACGTCATCGGCCACGAGCTGAGCCACGGCGTCACCCAGTACACGGCGAACCTGACGTACTTCGGCCAGCCGGGCGCGCTCAACGAGTCCATGTCGGACGTCTTCGGCGCCCTGATCAAGCAGTACACGCTCGGCCAGACCGCCGCCGAGGCCGACTGGCTGATCGGCGCGGGCCTGCTCGCCCCGCGCGTCACGGGCACCGCCCTGCGCTCGATGAGGGCCCCGGGCACGGCGTACGACGACGACGTCCTCGGAAAGGACCCGCAGCCGGCGACCATGGACGACTACGTCCGCACGGGCCGCGACAACGGCGGCGTCCACATCAACTCCGGCATCCCCAACCACGCGTTCTACCTCGCGGCCACGGCCCTCGGCGGCCACGCCTGGGAGCGGGCCGGACAGATCTGGTACGACGTCCTCACCGGCGGCGAGCTGAGCAAGCAGGCCCTCTTCGTCGACTTCGCCACGCTCACGGTGAAGGCCACGAAGGACCGCTACGGCCAGGGCGACGAACTGACGGCGGTGCTGAAGGCCTGGGAGCAGGTGGGCGTGCGGACGCTGTAGCGCCGGGCGTCGCGGTGCTGCGGTGCTGCGGTGCTGCGGTTCGGGCCCGATCCGTACTACACATGACCCATGCGTATTGAAGTGCGGCGCACGGGCGGTTTCGCGGGCATCGAGCGGCACGCGGTGGTGAACACCGCCGGGCGGCCCGATGCCCAGGACTGGCACGCCCTGGCCGAGCGGGCCCTCGCCGCCGGCCGGGGCACTCCGCCGCTCGGGGTGCCGGACGGCTTCGCGTACGAGATCACGGTGGACGGCAGAACCGTGCACTGCGCGGACCCCCGGCTGTCGGAGGACCAGCGGGAGCTGATCAGCAGGGTGCTCAAGGAGGGGGCGTGAGCGGCCCCTCAGCCACGCTCGGGGCGCGTAACGGGCAGTTCACCCTCGGGCGTTGACTTCCGTTACCAGTGGTACGGATGATCCGCCCATGGCGACGAACCCGATACCCCAGTTCCCGGCAGGTTTCCTGTGGGGCGTCTCGACCTCCGCGCATCAGATCGAGGGTGCGGTGGGCGAGCGCGAGCCCTCCGTGTGGGACGCCTTCTCGGCCGAGACGGGCCGCATCAAGGACGGCTCGACGGCGGCGGTGGCCTGCGACCACTTCCACCGCTACCCCGAGGACGTGGCCCTCCTGCGCGACCTGGGCGTGGGGGCGTACCGCTTCTCGATCTCCTGGCCCCGGGTGAACGCCCCCGGCGGACTCGACTTCTACGACCGCCTGGTGGACGAGCTGGCCGGCGCGGGCGTACGCCCCGTCCCGACCCTGTTCCACTGGGACCTGCCGTCGTCGCTGGAGGAGGCGGGCGGCTGGCTGAACCGGGACACCGCCGAGCGGTTCGCCGAGTACGTCGCCGTCGTGGCCGCCCGGCTCGGCGACCGCGTCACCAAGTGGATCACCATCAACGAGCCGGCCGAGCACACCCTGCTGGGCCACGCCCTCGGCACCCACGCGCCGGGCAAGCAGCTGATGTTCGACGCGCTCCCGGCCGCCCACCACCAGCTGTTGGGCCACGGCCAGGCCGTACGGGCCCTGCGCGCGGCCGGAGTCACCGACATCGGCATCGCCAACTCGCACGGCCCCACGTGGGCCGCGTCGGAGGAACAGGCGGACGTGGAGGCGGCCGGCTTCTACGACCTCCTCCTGAACCGCCTGTTCGCGGAGCCGGTGCTGCTGGGCGAATACCCGGAAGGCATCGGCGAGTTGATGCCGGGAACGGACATCGACTCCGACCTGAAGATCATCTCCGAGCCCCTCGACTGGTACGGCGTCAACTACTACGCGCCGACCCTCGTGGGCGCCCCCGAGGGCGCGGACATCGAGTTCGGCGGCATCACGATCCCGGCCGAACTCCCCTTCACCGTCAAGCAGATCGAGAACGTCCCGACCACCGACTTCGGCTGGCCGGTCGTCCCCGAGGGCCTGACCGAACTCCTCACCACCTTCCACGACCGCTACGGCGACCGCCTGCCCCCCGTAGTCATCACCGAGAACGGCTGCTCCTACGAGGGCGTCGACGACCGGCAGCGCATCGCCTACCTGGACGGCCACGTCCGCGCCCTCCACAAGGCGGCCGAGGCGGGCGTCGACGTACGCGGCTACTTCGTGTGGTCCCTGCTCGACAACTTCGAGTGGGCCGAGGGGTACGCGCGGCGGTTCGGCCTGGTCCACGTGGACTACGAGACGCTGGAGAGGACCCCGAAGGCGTCGTACGGCTGGTACCAGGAGCTGCTGCGGGCGCAGAGCCGGGGGTGACCGAGGCCGCCGCCCGCGGCACAGCTCGGGGGTTCGGGTGGTGTGGCGGGTGCGGGGTGGTGCGGGGTGGTGCGGGGTGGTGCGGGGTTGCTCGCGCAGTTCGCCGCGCCCCTGAAAAGGGATTGAGTGCCACAGATCACGGACACCCAGCAGGATCACAGCAAGCACACAGGCAACGATTCCTCCCCGTCCTCCCTCTTCAGTGCTGACCACCCCACCACTGAAGGGACACCCCGTGCCCCCGCGTTCATCCAGACCCGCCCACCGGGCGATAGCCGTGCTCGCCGTGTCCGGCACCCTGCTCGCGACCCCCTCGCTCGCCATCCCCGCGGCGTTCGCGGCCGGGCCGCCCCCGACCGATCTGCGGGTGGACACGAACCGGGACGGACGGGTCGACGTCACGGGCACGACGGACACGGCCGGTGAGAACGGCTGGACCGTCGCCCGGGGCGCGCTGATGCTGCCCAACATCGATGACGACAGCAGCCGTTGCCCGGCCACGGGCCCCAAGGGCAAGCCCCTCACGGACGCCCAGCTGGCCGCCTGCAACGACGCCTCCGACTCCAAGGTGAACGGCACCGCCGACGCCGCCGACCTCGCCCACGTGCGATCCGTACCGATGCGGAGCGTGCCGGCCGGGGCGCAGGGCAGCGTGAAGGTCACGGCGGGCGCCAAGCAGACCCGCGTGTTCGTCAAGCGGGGCACGAAGTGGGAGCCCGTCACGGCCAAGTCCCGGCTGTCGCGGGCCGAGTTGCGCGCGGGCGTGGAGTTCGGCGTCGAGGCCCGTGACGTCATCCGGGACACCGCCAAGTGGGACGGGACAGCCCGGGTCCGGCTGACCGTGAAGTCGTCCAAGGGCACCACCGCCGACTCGGTCACCCTGCGCGTCGCCCCGCTCCTCACCCACCATCACCTGCAGAACGCCCAGCAGTTGCTGGTCACCAAGATCTCCGGCAAGGACGGGTACGCGAAGCTCAACCGCGTCTTCCGTGAGGGCCTGGACAAGGCCGCGCGGAACGCCGGCATCACTCAGCCGACGGTGAACTTCACCAAGTACCAGGACATCTGGGCGCAGGACTTCGTCGAGCCCGCGTACGTCAGCATGACGGGCGCGGACGGCCGTCGGCAGTCGATGCGGGTGATGCTGCGCTCGGCCCAGCTGGACCGGGAGGCAGGCCGGGAGCTGTTCGAGAAGATGCGCGGCCGGAACATCGGTGTCGTGCAGGTGACGGGCGCCCGGGAGTCGGAGGAGTGGACGCTCAACTCCATGGGCAACCTGGAGACCATTCCGCCGTACGCGCAGGGCGACCGCTCGTTCCCGGCGGGCCGGATCATCATGGGGCAGCGGCCGGACACCGGTTCAAAGCCGGCGAAGGTGATGCGGACGTTCCTGAAGTCCCAGGGCCTCCAGGACCCCCTGTTCCTCGACACCTCATGGCTGCACGTCGGCCACGTCGACGAGTTCGTGCAGTTCCTGCCCGCCGACACCCCGCGCGGCTGGAAGATCGCGATCGCCGACCCCGAGGCGGGGCTGCGGCTGCTGCGCGACGCGAAGGCCGCCGGCCACGGCTCGAAGAGGATGTTCTCCACGCCGGACGGCCCCCCCGACGAGACCATCGCCAAGGCCCTCGCCTCCAAGACCCTGGTCTCCGACAACAACCTCGCCACGCGCCGCATCGAGGCCAACCTCGCGGTGCTCAAGCGTGAGACGGGCGTGACGGACGCCGAGGTCGTACGTGTCCCGGCCCTCTACACCCAGGGCGAGGAGATGGTGGGCGAGACGCAGTCGGGCGGTGACGGCGAAACCCTCCGCCTCCCCCGCCTGACCCGCCTCGGCGCCGGCTCCGAACTCCCGGAGGTGGCACGCGACTACGGCCAGCAGCGGCGGCTGGACGAGACGACGGCGGACGACGGCTCGAAGCCGAGGGAGAGCTCGGGGGCCGCCTCCCCCGCGGCACCGGCACCCGCGCCCTCGGTCATGACCAGCGCCTACGTCCCCGGCGCCGTCAACGGCATCGTCCTCAGCCGCACCCACTACCTCGCACCGCGCCAATGGGGCCCCGTCATCGGCGGCAAGGACATCTTCACCGAGGCCGTGACAGCCGCGTACACCGGCGCCGGCATGCAGGTGTCGTACCTGGACGACTGGTCGACGTACCACCTCGGCATGGGTGAGATCCACTGCGGCACGAACACCCTGAGGAACACGTCGGCGGCCTGGTGGAAGCGCTAGCGACGCGGGTCTGACCGGACACCACCACCAC
>NZ_JBHVDX010000026.1:0-67818 GCF_042802555.1 Streptomyces sp. NPDC057474
CGCCCGGCCCGGTCAGGAATCGGTCTCCAGCGACAGCCCCGTGTAGTTCTCGGCGAGTTCGGCCGCCGCGTGGCGCGAGGTGGCGACGCGGTCGAGTTGGGAGAGCTGGAGCCTGGTCTCGAACGGGGACTGATCCGGGTCGGCGTGGAGGGTCGTGGTCATGAAGTAGGAGAAGTGCTCGGCCCGCCAGACCCGGCGCAGACAGGTGTCGGAGTAGGTGTCGAGCAGGTCGGTCGAGCCGGTCTCCTTGAGCCGGGCGAAGGCGCGGGCCAGCACGATGACGTCGGTCGCGGCCAGGTTGAGCCCCTTGGCGCCGGTGGGCGGCACGATGTGGGCGGCGTCCCCGGCCAGGAAGACCCGGCCGTAACGCATCGGCTCGGTGACGTGGCTGCGCATCGGCAGGACGGCCTTTGCGGTGACGGGCCCGCGCTTTAGCCGCCAGCCGGGGTTCGCGGTGAGCGCGAACCTGGCGTCCAGCTCGTCCCAGATCTGCTCGTCGGACCAGTCGGCCGGGTCGGTGCCGTTCGGGACCTGGAGGTAGAGGCGGCTCACGGACGGCGACCGCATGCTCGCCAGCGCGAAGCCGCGCTCGGAGTGGGCGTAGATCAGCTCGTCGTAGACGGGCGGGGCGTCGGCGAGGATGCCCAGCCAGGAGTAGGGGTACGTCCGCTCGTACGTCGTCCGCACGCCGTCCGGGACAGCGTCACGGGCCACCCCGTGGAAGCCGTCGCAGCCGACCACATAGTCGCAGGTCAGGGTCTTCTCGTGGCCCTCGTGGGTATACCGGATCAGCGGGCGGTCGCTGTCGGCGCCCTCCACCGCGTGCACCTCCGCCTCGAACAGCAGGGGTCCGCCGTCGGTGAGCTGGAGGGCGATGAGGTCCTTGACGACCTCGGTCTGGGCGTAGACCCACACCCGGCGGCCGCCGGTCAGCTCGGGGAAGTCGACGCGGTGGGCTCGGCCGTCGAAGCGCAGCTCGATGCCGTCGTGGGGCATGCCCTCGGCGTCCAGCCGTGCCCCCGCGCCGGCGGAGCGCAGCACGTCGACGGTGGCCTGCTCCAGGATTCCGGCGCGCTGGCGCTGCTCGACGTAGGCGCGGTCCTTGCGTTCCAGAACCACACTGTCGATTCCGGCGTTGTGCAGCAGACGGGCCAGCAGCAGCCCCGCCGGGCCGCCGCCGATGATGCCGACAGTGGTGTGCATTGAGTACTCCTCGTCGTTGAGGACGAGCCGCGTCCCGTCCCCAGGCCGCCGACCTTGTTCGTCAGGTGAAATTCATTTCACTGTCTTGTGCGTATGAGTCTGCGCCCGGCCTGCCCGCCTGTCAACGGTCACACTCCCCCAGAGGGGTCGGGCGGGCGGGCGGGTTCCGTCGAGGAGCGGGCGGGCGGGTCAGTCGAGGAAGTGGAAACCGGGGTGGGGGTGCATCAGAAAGTCGTGGTGCGAGATGTTCCAGGCGTACGCGCCCGCGAGGGCGAAGGCCACGCGGTCCCCCGCCCGCAGCCCCGGTGCGTGGGCGGCGCGGGCGAGGAGGTCCTTCGGCGTGCACAGCTGTCCGGCGAGGCTGACGTACTCCCCCTCGGCCACCGGGCGCGGCCACGGGTGCGGCCACTCCTCCACCGCCAGCACCGAGCACGGCTGGTCGTGGCCCTTGGTCGCCGGGGTACGCAGATGGTGGGTGCCGCCCCGGACCACGGCGAACTCCTCGCCGTGGCTGTGCTTCACGTCCAGTACCTCGGTGGCGTACCAGCCGCAGTACGCGGTGAGCGCCCGGCCCGGTTCGATACGCAACGTCAGGTCCGGGTGGGCTTCGACGAGTTGGGCGAGGCCTTCGCCGTACGTCTTCCAGTCGAAGCGACTGGCGGGGTGCGTGTAGTCGACGGCCATGCCGCCGCCGACGTTCACCTCGGAGAGCGGTACACCCAGCCCCGTCGCCCACTCCACGATCGAGCGGGCGACGGAGAGCTGCTCGGGTGCGTCGAGCCCGCTCGCCAGGTGGGCGTGGACGCCGAGCAGTTCGAGGTGCGGATACGTGCCGTCCGTGAGGGGGCGGAGCACGTCCGGCGCCCGTGAGGGGTCCAGGCCGAACGGGGTGGGGCGTCCGCCCATGGCGAGGGAACTGCCCGCCAGTGAGCCGTCGGCGACCGCGAGGTTGAAGCGGAGGAGCACCCCGACTCGCGTGTCCGGCACCACCTGGCGGGCCAGCCCGGCGAGCATCCGCAGGTCGTGCTCGCTCTCGACGTGGAAGCGCTCGACGCCCTGCTCCAGGGCGGCCCGGATCTCGTCCGGGGTCTTGCCGGGGCCGCCGAAGGCCAGCGGGCGGCCCGGGACGGCCTTGGCGACGTGGACGAGTTCGCCGCCGGAGGACACCTCGTAGCCGTCGACGTACGGTCCGAGTGCGGCCAGGATCTCCGGCTCGGGGTTGGCCTTGGCGGCATAGTACAGCTCGACCCGTTCGGGGAGGGCGGCGCGTACGTGTGCCGCGTGTTCGCGCAGGGTCGTCAAGTCGTATATGTACGTGGGGAGTTCGGCGGGCGGCAGGGACAGGACGCGGTCGCGTACGGCGGGGGTGGGGAGGGGCATCGAAGGCTCCTGGCTCAAGGAAGGCTCATGGCTCGACAAGGGATCCTGGCTCAAGGACGGCTCCCGGCCCGACTAAGGACCCATGGCTCATCGAGGGCTCCAGCGAAGGACGTCCTCGGCGAGGGGTGAGGGCAGACGGACGTAGCCGGCCTCGCGGTCGGCCTTGCGTTCCCAGCGGGTGAGCAGGTTGGTCTTGGCGGGGAGCGGGACCCCCGCGAGAAGGGCGGAGAGGCGGGGCGGGCAGCCCTCCTCGTCGGCGTACGTCCGGATGGTCGCGCGGACCGCCGCCCACAGGTCGGCCTCGGTCTCGGGGTGCAGGTCGGCGAGAGCGGCGAGCAGTTCGGCGATGTGGTTGACCAGCAGGCAGTACACGACGCGGTCCCAGCCGCGCCGGGCGCCGTACGACATCGGGCCGGCGACCTCGGACGGGAGCGCGGCGAGGGTGTCCGCGTGGTGGTCGGGGACGAGCTTGGTGCCCTCCAGGTCGCGGAAGAGGACCTGGGCGGGCATACCGTCGGCGTCGACGCAGATCAGGACGTTCTGGAGGTGGGGTTCCAGGACGAGGCCGTGGTGGAAGTAGGCGGAGAGGACGGGCGGGACGAGGAGGCGGAGGTAGGCCGTCCACCAGTCCAGGGCGGCCTGGGGGCCCGCGCCGTCGAGGAGGCGGGAGATGTGGGCGGCACTGGTCGGGTACTCGTCGGCGACGGCGGCCGCGAGCAGCGGGGTCGTGCCGGGCAGCAGCCGCCGGGACAGGCCCTCGCGGACGATCACACCGAAGCCTTCGAGGAGGGCCCGGTCGGGGGTGCCGTCGGGGCCGGGGACGGCGAGGCTGCGGTAGGCGGGTTCGCGGAGCATCGCGCTTCCGGGGAAGCGGGTCTCCAGGTCGGCGAAGGCGGGGGCGAGGACGCGGGTGAGGGCAACGGCGCCGGAGAGTTCGTAACTGGCGTTCTTGCGAAGGCAGTTGGTGATGCGGACGTTGAGGCTGAACTTCAGGAAGGAGTCGCCGTCGAAGAGGGTGCGGACGGAGGCGGTGGCCGCGTACTCCCGGCCGCCTGGGCCGAGGTCGAGGATGTCGCCGCGGCCGAGCGCCGCGCGCAGCAGCCGGTGTTCGCGCAGCATCTCGTACTGCCAGGGGTGGGCGGGCAGCAGCCGGTAGCCCTCGGGGACGTCGCCGCGTTCCCGGTCGAGCACGGCGGTGGCGCCCGCCTCGGCGCTCTCCTCGGCGATCAGGTGGTCGCGGACGGCGAGGTGGCGCAGCGGGAAGGAGGCGCCGGCCTCGGGGGCGTACGACTGCCAGGCGTCCGCGTCGCCCGTGCGGGCCTTGGGGGTGGGGTGGAAGCGGTGCCCGAACAGCAGGGACTGCTCGGAGGCGAGGTAGTCCGGGAGCCCGTGCGAGGCGTTGTCGTGAGTGGTGAGCGCGGTGGTCTCGCGGGTGGCGAGCGCGGTGGCGAGGGTGCGGTGGCTGGAGTCGATCTGGTACAGGAACTCGTCGTTGCGGACGCCGGTGCGCAGCGACAGCTCGTCGTGCGTGTACTCGGCGAGGCGGCGCCAGTCGAGTTCTCTCCAGCCGGTGTCGGACTGCTCGTGGACGGGACCGGTGAAGCGATGGGCGCCCAGCAGGGACGTGCGGCGGAGGGCCACACGGAGGAGAAGGCCGCGGCGCGGCAGGCGCAGCAGGAGGTGGCCGTCGATGACGGCGGTCTGGTGTTCTGGGCCGGACACCTCGCGCAGCAGGCAGTTGAGGAGGGTGTGGGCCACCACGTCGTCGGCGGTGGGGAGGTGGGTGATACCGAGCGAGTCGGTGAGCGGGGGCATTCAGTGGCTCCAGCGGGTACGCGGATGTGGGGTAGGAGAGTCGCGAAGACGGTGAGGGCGGCTATGCCGCCGCCCATCAGCACCGGCGCGGCGGGTCCGAACCGGGCGCTGCCCACGGCGGCGGTCACCCCGGCGCCGACGGCGCCGGCCTTGGCGAGTCGGCCCAGCCTGCGAGGACGAAGGAGGCGGCGAGGCCCAACTGGGCCCGCAGCAGCAGCCGTTTCCGTCCGAAGCGGTCGGCGAGCCGCCCCCACAGGGGTGCCGCGATCGCGCTGAACACGGTGGGCACCACGTGCAGCACGCCCGCCCAGTGGGCGGTTCGGTCGCCGAGTTCCGGCAGTATCTCCGTGAAGTACGGCGGCAGCCCCGGCGCGGCGAACGTTGCCACGAAGTAGCAGGCGGCCACGGCGTGCACCTGTCGGCGGCCGAACGCGGGGCGCGACATCGCAAGCGCCTCGGCGGTCATGCCGAACCTCCCTCCCGGAGCAGGTAGTTGGGCCCGGTGGTGTAGTGCTTGTTGATGTCGGCGGCGCCAGACCGCTCCTTGCTGAGCAGGGTCCCGGCGGTCACCATCGCCTTCACCGGCAGCTCGGGCGCGTTCAGCACCCGCTCGCGCAGTACGGCCGCCGCGTCACCACCGAGACGGTCGACCGCCTCGGCGAGGCGGTCCCGTACGAGGCCCAGCAGCTTCGGCAGCGGGGCGCGGCCGTGCCGGGCGAGGCCGAACGCATAGGCGCCGGCGCACAGATGGACGGTGATGGTGGTGAACACGTCGGTCACCGCGCGGTCGTCGGTGGTGAAGGTGCGTGCGTCGTCGAAGCCCCAAGTAGTGTCGTTCTTGCCGAACTTTGCGGTCAGCCGGACCCTGTTGATGCGCGGCCCGTCGTTGTCCTTCAGCAGCAGTCGCAGGTCGCCGGGCTCGGGGCCGAACACCAGGGAGACGTTCTGCTGGTGCGACTCCAGCGCGATGCCGTACCCGAAGAGTGTCGTCTGCCAGTCGAACAGCAGGGTGAGCACGGCGTCGAGCAGGGCGGTCGTGTCACCGCCGTGGAAGCGGTCGGCGAGGTGGTCGACGACCAGTCCCCCGCCGGGTGCCTCGGCGAGCAGGACGGCCATGGGGACGACCACACAGTCGTCGAGGTCCGTCGGGTAGCGGCGGCACAGGACGGCGAGCAGTTCGTGTCCGGCGTGCGCGTACACCGTCTCGTCGGCGTGCAGCACCCGGCCCTTGAAGCGGGGCTCGCGGTCGATCACCGCCGCCAGCAGCCGCTGTCCGGCGGCCCCGTCGACGAGGGTGCCGGGCTTGATGGACCGCTTGTTGCGCAGGCCCAACGTCGCGGTAGCCAAGGGAAGTTTGAGGTGCAGCGAGGGGGCGGCGGCGGGCGCGACCGTACGCATCGACAGTGTGGGCACCACGGAGAGGTACGCCCGGTCGGCGAGCACGGCCCGGTCCGCGAGTCCCGCCTCGCGCAGGGCCGCGTCGAGGGGCGCGCCGACGGTCAACGGGTGGACGGGCAGGGCGACATGGGTCCGGTCGAGGTCCGCGAGTCCGAGCCCGGAGGGGGTGGGCCAGCCGTCCGGGAGGTCCCCCGTGACCGTGACGGACTCGCGGGGCAGGGCGAGCCAGTGGAGTGCGAAGCTCGGGTGGAACTCCGGTGCGTGGCCCCGCAGTTGGTCCTCGTCTAGGCCCGAGCGGCCGCGTGCGGTCGGGTAGACGGGGTGGTCGAGGCGCGCGGCGAGGGTCTCGTACGCGAGGCCGCCGCGCAGGCCCGTCCAGTCGGCGAGGTCGGTGCCGTACAGGTCGGTGAGCCCGTCGGCGATCTCCTCCCCCGTCGCCTCGTGCAGCCGCATCGTCGCGAGGGTCTGGCGGCACTCCTCGGCGAAGGCGTCGAAGCCGTCGTGGTCGACGGGCTCGGCCAGTGTGCGCAGTTCGGCGAGGGCGGTGTCGCAGGTGGTGAGGGGCGTGCCGTCCGACTCCCTTACGAGCAGGGGCAGTCGGGCTGCGTACGTGTGCTGGAAGCCGTCCTCCGTGACGGGGAGAAGGAGGGCGTCGTCGCCGTCGGTGGCAGGAAGGCGGAGCCAGGGGCCGTCGGGGCGGTGGACGAGGGTGCTGCGGGAGCGCAGGTCGACGACGTCCTCGCGGAGCAGGGCGCCGAGCACGCGGGTGAGGAGTTCGGCTTCGGAGCCGTCGACGGGCTCGGGAGCGACGGTTCCGGCAGGGGCGGTGGCCACGGAAGTTACGGGGGTCATGGAAGTTACGGGGGTCACGGAAGCGGCAGTGGTCACGGCGCCGTGCTTCTCGGAGGCGACGGTGGTCACGGCTGGATCTCCCAGCGCTGCGCGGCGAGGAAGTCCGCCACCACCCGGTCGACGGTCCCCTGGCCGGTGCCGGTGGCGCGGAGCACTCCGAGGTAGTCGCGGTTGGTCCAGTGCAGCTCGTGGTGTGCGCCGACCTCGCGGAGCGGACGGTACATCAGATGGACCCCGTCGACGGTCAGTTCGGTGGCGGCGGGGGCGGCGACGAGGGTGCCCGCCCGGTCGGCGCAGGGGTACTCCAGACGGGCCGCGCCGTCGCGCCGGATGTCCAGGTCGGCGGGCAGCGGCTCGCCGAGGTGGGTGCGGAGGATGTGCTCGAAGAGCGGAAGCTCGAGGAGCTGGGCGAGCAGCAGGTCGCACTGGTCGCCGATGGCACGGTAGTTGACCTCGATGATGCGGGCCCGGCCGTCGTGCACGACGAACTCGGTGTGGCAGGCGCCGAACCCGACGCCCAGCGCGTCGAGTTGGGCGAGGATCTGTGCGACGACCGGCTCGGGGTGGGCCGGGACGAAGCTGAGCCGCTCTTCGATGAAGTACGGCGGCGGAGACAACTCGGTGTGGAAGCCGCCGAGGACGTGCCGGACGTGGCCGTCGCCGAGGGTCTCCAGGGTGTACAGCTCGC
This sequence comes from Streptomyces sp. NPDC057474, assembly GCF_042802555.1. NCBI lineage: Bacteria > Bacillati > Actinomycetota > Actinomycetes > Kitasatosporales > Streptomycetaceae > Streptomyces > Streptomyces sp. NPDC057474. Next base: position 7,337 of record NZ_JBHVDX010000026.1, read on the forward strand.
CGGGCAGATACTCCTCGACGACGAGGGTGACGCCCGGGCGGCGGGTCAGGATCTCCTTGCCGCGGGCCACGAGGTCCTCGGCGGTGTCGACGAGCACGACGTCCTCGCTGGCAACGCCTTCGCGGGGCTTGATCACACAGGGGTAGGGGGCGTCGACGACGAGCGTGCCGGTGAGGTCGGCCGGATCGGTGATCTCGGCGGACCAGACGGTGTCCACGCCGGCGGCGGCGAGGTGGCGGCGCATCTCGCCCTTGTCCTTGCCGCGCAGGGTGGCCCGCCAGTCCTTGCCGGGAACCCCGAAGTAGTGGGCGGCGAGGGCTGCCTGCGTCTGGAGATGGTCGCTGTTGGTGAAGACCGCGTCAGGCCGGTGGTGGGTGGAGATCCGGGTGACGACGGAGCGGTAGTCCCGTACGTCGCAGTCGAGGACCTCGATCTCGGGGTGCTCCGGATACGCGGTGCGGTGGGCGTCGGGCTGGTCGGTGAGGATCGTGACATCCAGGCCGAGCCGGGCGGCGGCGGGCAGGAAGCCCTCCGTGACGGAGTCGGTGGGGTTGAGGGCGAGCAGGTACAGGCGCATGGGATGGTGCACAACTTCCGCTAGCGGGTGGGGGGTCGGCGGGGGCGGGCCCGTCTCGTGGTGGGGCCCGCCCCGGGAACCGGGGGAGTTACTGCTTGGGAAGAGAGGAGGCCGGTCGTGCCGTACGCGAGGAGGCGGGAACGGCCGGGTGCGCGGCGCGTGTCCTGTCGTACGGCCGCCTTGTACGTCAGCGTCATCGGGCGACCTTCCGGGCGAGCAGGGCCAGCAGGGGTGCGCCGAGGAACGCGGTGACGATGCCGACCTGCAGTTCCGCCGGGCGGATGACCAGGCGGCCCTGGATGTCGGCGGTGAGCAGGGGGCCGGCGATCAGGCAGCCGGGGGCCAGGAGACGGTGATCGCCTCCGAGCAACGGGCGGACGAGGTGAGGTGCTACGAGTCCGATGAAGGCGACGGGACCGGCGAGGGCCGATCCGGCGAGCAGGACGACCGCGATGCCTCCGGGACGGCAACACCAGCCAGAGTGAGTCGAGTTGGCGTCCGGTGATGGAGTTTGCCGGCCAGAAGCGTGCCTCGTCGAGGGTGCGCTGACTGGCCGGCATCAACGCCGACGCCCAGGACAGCAGCACCAGTTGGAGCACGGGGGCGCCGAGGGCGAGGCGTACGGGGTCGATGTCACCGGCACGGCGGGCCAGCGCCTGGGCGAAGACGGCAACGCCGACGGCCCCGGCGAAGGCGAACCACGCGTACTCGACGAGGTCGGCGGACTTCAGCGCGAAGATGGCGACGACGACCGCGAAGCCCGCACCCGCGTTGATTGCCACGGTGGTTGGGGAGGCGAGCGGATTACGGGTGATTCCCTGCGCCACGGCTCCCGCGACCCCGAGAGCGGCGCCGACCGCGAGACCGATGACCGTGCGCGGCAGCCGAAGCCCCGTCACCACCGGTGCGTCCCGGCCCTCCGCTTGCCCCGCCGGTGCGTCGAGCACGGTGGACAGGGGCACGGAACGGGCTCCGAGGGCGAGGCTCAGCGCGGCGCAGAGCGCCGGCGCGCCGATTCCGCCGAGGAAGGGCAGGTGCCTCAGGGCACGCGGGGGCACACCGGTCGGCGCGGCCCGTTCGGTCGCAGTCACGAAACGTGAGCTTAGGGTAGGCACGCTTTAGCCTTCAACAGCTATGGGTTCACCGTGACCCACGCCGTTCCTGATCAACTCGTAGGCGACTTCGCTGGTCAACGACGCACACGACTACTTCCCACCCCGCCTGGTCATCGGCACGCGATCTTGCAGCTAAGGTAAGCCTTACCTCCTCGGAATGCCAAACCTCTTCACGCTCTGGAGTTGCCGATGACCGTGGCCCACCTGGATACCGCCCAGGCCGACACCGCCACGCATGTCCCGGAACTCCTCGCCGCCGCCTACCGCCGCCTGGATGTGGTGTGCGAGGCGCTGTCCGTACGCGTGGCTGAACCCGGCCGCTCTTCCACCCGGCAGCCGCTGTCTCGTCTCGCGGCCTCGCCCCAAGTGACCATGGCCACAGTCGGCCTGATGGACGGTCAGCGGAGCGTGGAGGCCTTCGTCGAGACGGAGGTCGCCCGCATCCAGGACCGCTACGACCACACCGCGCCCCCGCATGTCGCCGCCTCCCGCGCCCTGCACGACTACGCCTGGTCGGTCGGCCTGCTGATGAGCGGCGTCTGGTACCTGGAGCGGCGCGTGCCCCGTATCGCACCGTCCGACATACGGGTCGACCTCGCGACGGGCAGGTACGAGATCGCCCCCGGCGCCGACCTCGCCTGTCTGCCGGACGACCCGGCGACCGCCCTGCCCGGCACCCGAGCCGTAGCCCACCGGGAGGCTCTGCGTGCCGAGTTGAGGGCCGCCGTCGCGGACCACATGGGCCCGGTGCTGGACGCGATCGGCCCGTACGTCCGCCGGGGCTCACGCGCGCTGTGGGGCCTGGTCTCCGACGACCTCGTCTCCGGCCTCTGGTACCTCGGCCGGATGCGGGGCGACGAAGCCGCCGGCGTCCGGGCCGCCTCCGCGGTCCTCCCCACCGCCCACGCGCCTTTCCCCGGCGGCGCCGGCTTCCGTGCCCTCCGTACGAGTGACGGCCGCGAACACCCGACCCGCACCCGCATGGGCTGCTGCCTCTACTACACGATCCGCCCGGCGGAGGCCTGCTCCACCTGCCCCCGCACCTGCGACGCGGAACGGCTGCGCCGGCTGGAGGGCTGACCGCGCGCCCGGTGCCCCTACCGCACGGATGACTCCACAAGATGGCTTCACCGATAGCTGCGCCGATGGCTCGACGGACTACTCCACGAAGTCGGGTTCCAGGGCAGGACCCGGTCCTTCTACGGAGGTGTTTCTCGGGGGTGTGTCGCAAACGGGATGACGTGCCTCAAGAGGGATGACGTGTCTCGAGGGGGTTGTGGGGCGGGAGTCAGGCCGCCGGGTACACGCAGAACCCCTGCCCCGACTTCCGGCCGAGGTGCCCGGCGGCGACCATGCGGCGCAGCAGCGGCGGGGGCGCGTACAGCGGTTCGGCGCGCTCCTCGTACAGGGGGTGGCGGTGCCCGACTGGACCATGCGTGCGGCGGAGAGCAGATACGGCGGGAGCAGGGCGTTGACGATGAATCCCGCTTCGTTCAAGGCCTGGACGGCGGTCTTGCCCAGCTGCTCGACGGCGAAGCGGCGGGTACGGTCGAGGGTGTCGGCGCTGGTGGTGAGGGCCGGGATGAGCTCGACCAACGTCGGTACGGGGACGGGGTTGAAGAAGTGCAGCCCGACCACGCGGTCCGGTCGGCCGGTTCGGCCCCGGGCGCTGTTGCGCACCTGGCTGACGTCCATGGCTCTGTGCTGTGTCGTGCTGTGTGCGCCGGCCGCGGCCGGGCGGCCTCCGTTCCTCGCGACGGTTGTCCTGATCTACCTGGCCGTGTCCTCGCCGGGCCTGGTGGCCGCCAACGCCACGGCCCTCGCCACCGCCCGAGCCCCGCACGCGGCCGGCAGTGCCTCGGCGCTGTTGGGCGCGCTGCAGTTCGGTCTGGCGGCCCTCGTCGCACCGCTCGTGGGCCTGGGCGGCGAGGGGACGGCTCTCCCCATGGCCGCGACCATGATCGCTTGGGCTTGCGTGGCCTGCCTGGGCGGTCTGCTGCTCACCCGAGGTGACCGTGACCTGCGTGGAAGCACCGTCGCCGAAACTTTCGATGCCGCTCCGGAGTCATGTGGCAATTGACGCCGCTCGCCGCAGATAGCAACACTCTTCGACGGGTTTCCAACAGGAAGCTTCAAAAGGTCGCAGCACTGGAGGTCGGCTTGCAGGACTACGCCGGATACGTCTTCGTCTACTTCACCGGCGAGGGCAGCCCGGACGGCGAGCAGATCAGGTTCGCGCTCAGCCGGGGCGACGACCCGTTGCGCTGGCGCGAGCTCAACGGCGGCGCGCCGGTCCTCACTTCGGACCTCGGGACGCGCGGGCTGCGTGATCCGTTCGTCGTCCGTGACCCGGAGGGCGACCGGTTCCATCTGATCGCCACCGACCTCAGAATGCACGGCGAGCAGGACGGCGACTGGGAGCAGGTGCAGCGCACCGGCAGCACCTCGCTGATGGTCTGGGACAGCACCGACCTGGTGCACTGGACCGACCGCCGTCTCGTACGCGTCGCCCCCGACACCGCGGGGAACCTCTGGGCACCCGAGGCCTGTTACGACCCCGGCCTCGGCGCGTACGTCGTCTTCTGGGCGTCGAAGCTGTACGCCGAGGACGACCCGGACCACACCGCCGACACCCACAACAGGATGCTGTACGCGACCACCCGCGACTTCCGCGACTTCAGCGAGCCCCGGCTCTGGAACGACCCCGGCCACTCGGTCATCGACTCGACCGTCGTCCGGCACGAGGGCATCTTCTACCGCTTCACCAAGGACGAGCGCGCCAACTCCCCCGCCTCGCCCGGCGGCAAGTTCCTCACCATCGAGAAGTCGACCGGGCTGCGCGACACCTCGTACGCCTTCGTCGCCGACCGGATCGGTCAGGGGACCGTCGAGCAGGGCGAGGGGCCGATCGTCTTCAGGTCGAACACCGACGATCACAAGTGGTATCTCTTCATCGACGAGTTCAGCGGGCGGGGCTATGTCCCCTTCGAGACCGCCGACCTCGGTTCCGGCAAGTGGACGCCGTGCGAGGGCTTCGCGCTGCCGCCCGGCGCCCGGCACGGTTCGGTGCTGCCGGTCACCCGGGCCGAGTACGAGCGACTCCTCGCCGGGTACGCACCGAAGGCGTCCCTCGTCGACGCCACCGTCCCGGGAGGTCCGAAGGCGTACGCGATCGTCGACGACCCCGCCTCGAAGGTCGTCCTGCCCCTGCACCCGGGCATTGAACTCGACGGTCTCGCCCCGGAGTTCGACCTCTCGGCGGACGCCCGGATCGACCCGCCCTCCGGTGCCCCGCGCGACTTCCGCACTCCGCAGCCGTACACCGTCACGACGGCCGACGGGACCGTTCGCACCTGGACCGTCGAGGCCGTGCACATGCGCAGCCCACTCCTGCCGGGACTGCACGCCGACCCCAACATCCAGGAATTCCAGGGCCGTTACTACATCTATCCGACGACGGACGGCTTCGAGGGCTGGGGCGGGACGCGGTTCGAGGTGTACTCCTCCGACGACCTGGTCACCTGGGAGGACCACGGGGTCGTTCTCGACCTGGAGTCCGACGTGAGCTGGGCGGACCGCTACGCCTGGGCGCCGGCCGCCGGGGAGCGCGACGGGTCGTACTACTTCTACTTCTGCGCCGACCAGCAGATCGGCGTGGCCGTCGCGGACAGCCCGACCGGCCCCTTCCGGGACGCCCTGGACCGGCCGCTCATCGCACGCGACGACTACGAGGGCCAGATGATCGACCCCGCCGTCTTCAAGGACGACGACGGCACGGCCTATCTCTACTGGGGCAACTGCGAGGCGTACGGTGTGCCCCTGAACGAGGACATGGTGTCCTTCGACCCGGCGCTGGTACGGCAGTTCACCCCGGACGACTTCCGTGAGGGCGCCTTCGTCATCAAGCGGCGGGGAGTCTACTACTTCATGTGGTCGGAGGACGACACCCGAAGCGAGGACTACCGCGTCGCCTACGCCACCGGCTCCTCCCCGCTCGGCCCTTGGACCAGGCAGGGGGTCATCCTGCGGAAGCGACCGGAGTACGGGATCCTCGCCACCGGCCACCACACCGTCGTGAACGTCCCGGGTACCGACGACTGGTTCATCTGCTACCACCGGTTCGCGATTCCCGGCCCCGGCACTCCGCGCGGCGACGGCATGCACCGTGAATCCACCCTGGACCGGCTGGTGTTCGCGTCGGACGGCTCGATCGAGGAGGTCGTGCCGACGCTGGAGTCCATCAGGCCGGTGGTCGGCTGCCCAAGGTGATCCGGGCGGCGACCGGCAGATGATCGCTGCCGGTCGCGGGCAGGGTGCGGATATGGGCGACGGTCGCCGAGCGGGCCATGACCTGGTCGATCCTGGCCAGCGGGAAGCCGGCGGGGAAGCTGAGGGCGAAGCCCCGCTCCGCCACGTTCATCCGTGAGGTCAGCGGGGCCAGCCCACGATCGTCGACCGTGCCGTTGAGGTCACCCAGCAGGATCACCGGGTTCCGCTTCTCGACGGCGACGGCCTCGCCCAGCAGATCGGCACTCTCGTCACGCCGCTGGGACGCGAGCCCTCCCGCCCCGACACGGATCGAGGGCAAGTGCGCTACGTACGCCGCGATCTCGCCGTGCGGCGTGTGGACCACGGCCCGCAGCCCGCGGCTCCATTCCTCCGCGATCCCCTCGGGTTTGATGTCCAACAGCCGGGTCTCGGTGAGCGGATGCCTCGACCAGAGCCCGACGGTGCCCCGGACCGCGTGGTACGGGTAGTCCGGGGCGAGGGTCTTCTCGTAGACCGGCAGCGCTGTGAGCCCCAACTCCTCCAGCGCGATGAGATCGGGCTCGGCGGCGGCCAGGGCGCGGGCCGTCCCCGCCGGGTCGGTGTTCTCGTCGCTGACGTTGTGCTGCACCACGACCAGGTCGCGCGCGCCGGGCTTCGCCCCGGGCAACAGCAGCCCGCCGAAAACGTACGTCCAGGCCGCCGCCGGCAGCAGGAGGGCCACCAGAGCGACCGCCGACCGGTGCAGCAGCCCCAGGCCGAGCAGTACCACGACCACCAGGCCGAGCCAGGGCAGGAACGCCTCCAGCAGACTGCCCACGCGGCCCACGGAGTTGGGAACCGCACGGGGGAAGAACAGCAGCCCGGCCGTCGGCACCGCCACCACGGCGGCCACCCGTCCCGTTCCGGGGCGATCCGGCCTCACGTGGTCGCCGTCGTCGACAGAGTCTCGCGCGCGTACTGGGCGAAGGCGAATGCCCGGCGGGTGGGCGGGACGCTCACGGCGTGGGCGATCACGACTCTGATCTCCTCCAACGGGTCGCTGATCGGTACCGACGCCAGCGGCAGGCCCTCGAAACTGGTGGCGGTCGGCCGGCGCTGGATCGGCATCGAGCAGCAGAGGCCGCGGGCGACCAGGCTGTGTACGGCCTCGATGCCGGAGGTGCGGTAACGGATGTTCGGTTTGACGCCGGCGCCGTGCATCCAGCGGTCGGCGTCGGCCGGTGCCGACGGGGCCGCGTAGACGATCAGGGGCTCGTCGGCGAGTTCGGTGAAAGAGACGGCGTCCCGTCCGGCCAGGGGGTGACCGGGCGAAAGGATCACGTACGGCCTGCTCGCCCGCACCGTGGTGCACGACAGGCCCGTCTCGGCGCCGGTCTCGTACAGGAGCGCCAAATCGCAGGCGCCGTCGAGGAGGGACTGCCGGATCTCCTCCTGGGAGCCGTCGACGAAGTGGAGGCCGACGCCGGGGTGGAGCCGGGTGAAGCCGTCGACGAGGGGCGGGATCAGGAACGGGGAGAGGGTGGCGTAGCAGCCGATCGTCAGGCGACCGGCGAGCTGCCCCTCCTCCGCCTCGGCATCGGCCTTCAGGACCTCGGCCCGCGCGAGTACGGCCTGTGCGTGCTCCAGGACCCGGGTGCCGTCCTCGGTGAGGAAGACGCCCTTGGCCCGCCGCCGCACCAGCAGCTGCACGCCGAGCCGGCGCTCCAGGTCGGCGATCGCGGTGGAGAAGCCCGCCTGGGAGCCGTGGCACTGCACGGCTGCGGCACTCATGGAGCCCGTGTTCGCCACGGCCACGGAGTACTCCAGCTGTCCGAGCGAGAAATCAGCGGTCATGGGCCGTCCTCAGTCGTGCGGTGCCTGCCCGCTGACCCTGTGGTCCGCGTGGCTGAGTGCCTCCACGACCAGGCGTCGCAGATGCCCGTCGGCGAGGCTGTAGTAGATGTGACGCCCCTCCCGGCGGGTGTCCACGAGCCCGGCGAGCCGCAGCTTCGCCAGATGCTGGCTGACCGCCGTACGGGACGCCTCGCAGCGGTCGGCCAGTGAGCCGACGTCCGACTCGCCCTGCGCGAGCAGCCACAGCAGATGCAGCCGGGTGGCGTCGGAGAGCATCGCGAACACTCCGGTCGCCTCGGCGAGCCGCGCACTGTCGGGGGCGCGCAGATGCGCACCGGACGCAGGTGACACGGCATGGCGTTCAGGCATGGGCCCAGCGTAGGCGCTCCGCCGGGGGCGCGGGGGTCGTCCGTTGTCTGCGGCTTCGTCGTGACTGGTCGCGCAGTTCTCCGCGCCCCTCCGGGACGCCACCATGCTCGGGGACCATCATGTGCGCAGGTGCGCACATGATGGTTACACTCGGCTGTACAAGCCGCAACGCCACGCCGAGGGGAGCCGTTCGAATGCTCGCCGTTCTGCGCCATCGCGCCTACCGGCGTCTCTTCGCCGCCCAGGTCATCGCCCTGGTGGGCACGGGTCTCGCGACCGTCGCCCTCGGTCTGCTGGCCTATGACCTCGCGGGCGCCGACGCCGGTTCCGTCCTCGGTACTGCTCTCGCGATCAAGATGGTGGCGTACGTGGTGATCGCCCCGGCCGTCGGCGCGGTCGCCGACCGGCTGCCGCGCCGGGCGCTCATGGTGACGGCTGACCTGGTGCGCGCCGGGATCGCCGTGTCCCTGCCGTTCGTCGGCGAGGTCTGGCAGGTGTACGTCCTGGTGTTCCTCCTCCAGTCCGCCTCGGCCGCGTTCACGCCCACGTTCCAGGCCGTCATCCCCGACGTGCTGCCCGAGGAGCGCGACTACACACGGGCGCTGTCGATGTCACGGCTCGCGTACGACCTGGAGAGCCTCTTCTCCCCCGCGCTCGCGGCCGCCCTGCTGTCCGTCATCACCTACAACTGGCTGTTCACCGGCACCGTCCTCGGTTTCCTCGCCTCGGCCGCGCTGGTGGTCTCGACCGCCCTGCCCGAGCGGGCCGCCGCCACCGCCCCGCGCACGGACGGCGCGTACACCAAGGCCACGGCCGGCACCCGCCTCTTCTTCCGCGCCCCCGAACTGCGGGCCCTGCTCGCCCTGAACCTCGCTGTCGCGGCGGCCGGTGCGACGGTGACGGTCAACTCCGTGGTCTACGTCCGCGATGTGCTGGGCCTGTCGGTGGGCGCCGTACCGCTGGCGCTCGGGGCGTACGGGGCCGGGTCGATGGCCGTGGCCCTGGTACTGCCGCGTCTGCTGGACAACATGCCGGACCGGGCGGTGATGCTGCCGGGCGCGCTGTCGCTGACCGTCGTCTTCGCCGGGCTGGGAGTTGTCACGGCCGCGCGGGACGAGAGTTGGCGGCTGCCCGCACTGCTGGTCCTCTGGGCCGCGTTCGGTGCCGCGTGTTCGGCGGTGCTCACCCCGACCGGGCGGCTCGTCCGCCGCTCGGTGGCGCCCGGGGAGCGGACGGCCGCGTTCGCCGCGCAGTTCTCCCTCTCGCACGGCTGCTGGCTGCTGACATACCCCCTGGCCGGGTGGCTGGGAGCGGCGGCCGGGCTCAACTGGGCGGTGCTCGCCCTGGGGTCGATCGCCCTGGGTGCGGCACTGCTGGCCGTACGGCTGTGGCCGGCGCGCTCGACGGCCGACGTGCACGCAGCCCACGCGCCCGCGGCTCACTCGCCGGCGGCTCAGGCGCCCCACGTGCACGCGGACCTCCCCCTCGGACACCCCCATCTGGTGGGCGCCCTGCGCGTCCCGTCGGGCTGGCGGCACAGCCACGGTCACCTCACGGACAAGCTGCACGCACGGTAGGTGGTAGGTAGTGGGGGCGTGAGGTCCGGCCCTATCAGTCGGCGCCACCACGGGCGTTGTAGACCACGACGTCATCGCCGGAGTCGACGGCCTCCCGGTAGTCGCGGAACACCGCGAGCGCCTCGTCGCGGAGGACGTTGTTCACGACCTTGATGCCACGGGCCTCGAACTGCTCGGCCCAGTCGGCGCCGAGCGGACCCTCGTCGAACGTGGTGATCTCCTCCAGCTCCGGGCCTTCGCCGGCGACCACTAGGCCGCGTACCCCGGACCACAGGACGGCGCCGTAACACTGGACGCACGGGCGCCAGTTGACGACCAGCTCGTGGGACGGCAGGCCCTCGCCGCCGAGGTCCCAGCCGCCGGTCGTCCGCTGGGCCAGGCCGAGGGCGACGACCTCGGCGTGGGCGCTGGAGACACCGGTGGTGAGGACGGCGTTCACGCCGACGGAGACGATGCGGCCGGTGTCCTGTTCGGCGACGACGGCCGCGAACGGGCCGCCGTCGCCCTCGCGCCAGTTGCGGTCGGCGAGCCGGTGCACGAGCCGCATACGGTCCTCTCGGTCGGGGACGACCTCGGGCACGTCGGCGAGCTCGTCGTCGATCCAGGCGGGCAGTGTTACGCGGTATTCCTTCACGACCTGGATCACGATCGGGCTTCCTCTCAGACGATTCGACGGGCTCGGGGCGCGCTGTGGGCGGCCAGGGCGGTGTGCCGTGCGGCAAGGTGGGCCCGCCGCCCGCAGCGCCGGTCGGCACACTCGTCAGAGTGACGCCGACGACGAGCCGTCAAACACTGAGCGCCGCCCGGACGGTCCGCTCGGCACCGGTGCCCCCTTCTCCCGAGGAGGTGACCCGGCCCGCCTCCAGCACGTAGTACCGCTCGGCCGCCCGCATGGCGAAGCCCACGTGCTGTTCGACGAGGAGGACGGAGAGGCCGCCTCGGCGGGTCAGGGCGAGGATCGTCTCCTCGATCTCGGCGACCACGGAGGGCTGGATGCCTTCGGTCGGCTCGTCGAGCAGGAGGAGCCTGGGGCGGGTGATCAGGGCGCGGGCGAGGGCGAGCTGCTGGCGCTGGCCGCCGGAGAGGAGACCTGCTCGGCGGCCCGACAGCTCCCGCAGGACGGGGAACAGGTCCACGGCCTCCGCGACCGCATCCTTGCCGTCCGGGCGGCCGTCGGCGACCAGTTGCAGGTTCTCGGCGGTGGTGAGGTGCGGGAAGGACTGCTGGCCCTGGGGGACGTACGCCATGCCCCTGGCCACCCGCTGGTGCGGGGCGAGGTGGGTGATGTCCTCGCCGTCCAGCAGGACCGTCCCGCTCTTCGGCTTGAGCAGGCCCATGGCGGCGCGCAGGAGGGTGCTCTTGCCGGCGCCGTTGTGACCGAGGACGGCCGCGACACCGTCCTTGGGGACGGAGACGGTCACGCCGTGCAGCACGGTCGTGCGGTCGTAGCCGGCCTGGACGGAGTTGATCTCCAGCATGGGCGTCACGCCTCCTCGGCGACGGAAACGGGAGCGGCGACCGGCTCGGAGGCGGTCACGGACGCGGGCTCGGGCTCGGGCTCGGGCGCGGACGCGGGCGCGGATGCGGGCTCGGGCTCGGGCTCGGGCTCGGGCTCGGGCGCGGATGCGGGCGCGGGCGCGGGCGCGGATGCGGGCTCGGGCTCGGGCTCGGGCTCGGGCGCGGATGCGGGCGCGGGCGCGGACGCGGGCGCGGGCTCGGGCTCGGGCGCGGGCTCGGGCGCGCGGCCGAGGTAGACCTCCTGGACCTTGGCGTCGGCCTGGACCTCGGTGACGGAGCCCTCGCTGAGGACCTTGCCGGCGTGCAGGACGGTGACACTGCGGGCGTAGGAGCGCATGAAGTCCATGTCGTGCTCGATGACGACGACCGTGTGGTCCACGCTGACGCCCCGCAACAGCTCGCCCGTGGCCTCGCGTTCGTCATGGCTCATACCGGCGACCGGCTCGTCGAGCAACAGCAGTTTCACGTCCTGGACGAGCAGCATGCCGATCTCCAGCCACTGCTTCTGGCCGTGTGCCAGGACACCCGCCGGGCGGTCACGCAGTTCCGTCAGACCGGTGGTCTCCAGGGCCCTGGTCACCGCCTCCGGCACGCTCTTGCGGCGCCGGAGCAGCGTCAGCGGGCCGCGTCCGGCACCCGCCGCGATGTCGAGGTTCTGCAGGACGGTCAGCTCTTCGAAGACCGTGGCCGTCTGGAACGTACGGCCGATGCCCCTGCGGGCGATCCTGTGCACCGGCTTGCCGATGAGCTCCTCGCCGCCGAAGCGGACCGATCCGGTGGCCTTCACCAGTCCGGTGACCGCGTCGACGAGGGTGGTCTTGCCGGCGCCGTTCGGGCCGATGAGGAAGCGCAGGTCGCCGGGGCGGATGTCGAGGTCCACGCCGTCGACGGCCTTGAAGCCGTCGAACGTCACCCGCAGGTCGCGAACCGTCAGTCCCTCGCCGCTCATGCCGTTCCTCCTGTCGGAACCGTGGTCGGGGTCGGGGTCGTGGGGGTGCGGCGCCTGCGCACCACGCTCGCCAGGGACGCCAGGCCGCCGGGCAGGAAGCCGACCGCCAGCACGAACAGCAGGCCCCGGAGGTAGGTCCAGGCGGCCGGGAAGGCGTCGGAGAGGGTGCTCTGCGCCCAGGCCACCGCGATCGCGCCGAGTACGGCGCCCACCAGGGAGGCCCGGCCGCCCACCGCCGCGCCGATGACGAAGCCGATGGACGGGACGACGCCGATCAGGGCCGGGGAGATGATCCCGACCGCCGGGACGAAGAGGGCGCCGGCGAGGCCCGCCATGCCCGCTGCCACGACGTACGCGACGAGCTTGACGTTGGCGGGGTCGTAGCCGAGGAAGCGGACGCGCTCCTCGGAGTCCCGTACGGCGACGAGGAGTTCGCCGTAGCGGCTGACGAACAGCTGGCGGGCGGCGGCCATCAGCAGCAGGAGCACGGCGGCGATGACGAAGTACACCATCCGCTGGTTGACGGGGTCGTTGAGGTCGTAGCCGAAGAAGCCCTGGATGTCGGTGAGGCCGTTGGTGCCGCCGGTGGTGGCCTGCTGGCCGACGAGCCAGATGGCGAGGGCGGCGGCCAGCGCCTGGCTGAGGATCGCGAAGTACGCGCCCTTCACCCGGCGGCGGAAGACGAAGAATCCGAGCAGCGCGGCGACCGCCATCGGCAGCAGGACGGTCATGGCGAGGGCGAAGAGCGGGTTGGTGAAGGGCTGCCACCACCAGGGCAGGGTGTCGCCGGTGCCGTAGAGCTGCATGAAGTCGGGCAGCGTCTGGCCGGTGTCCGCCGCGTCGGCGAGCTTGAGGTGCATGGCCATGGCGTAGCCGCCGAGGCCGAAGAACACGCCCTGGCCGAGGACGAGCAGTCCGCCGCGGCCCCAGGCGAGGCTCACGCCGACCGCCACGATGGCGTAACACAGGTACTTGGCGAGGAGGTTGAGCCGGAAGTCGGAGAGGGCGAGCGGGGCGACGCCGATCAGCAGGACGGCACCGAGGAGGAAGGCGCCGGGTACGCGGAAGCGGTCCAGGAGGGATGGCGACGGCTCTGCCACGGGAGCCGTCTTCTCGGGAGAGGTCGTTGTCGTCGTCATGCCAGGCTCCGGGTGCGCAGGGTGTACAGGCCCTGGGGTCGCCACTGCAGGAAGGCGACGATCGCCACGAGCACGATGACCTTGGCGACGCTGACCGTCGTCGAGTACTCCAGCACGGACTGCAGGACGCCGAGGGCGAAGGCGGTGATGACGCTGCCCTTGAGCTGGGCGACGCCGCCGACGACCACGACCAGGAAGGCGTCGACGATGTAGTTGGTGCCCATCGTCGGGCCGATCGGTCCGACCAGGGTGAGCGCGACACCGGCCACGCCCGCGAGGCCCGAGCCGATGAAGAACGTCGTACGGTCCACGCGCTCGGTCGCGATGCCGGACACCTCGGCGAGGTCCCGGTTCTGCACGACGGCCCGGATACGGCGCCCCAGCGGGGTCAGCCGCAGGATCAGGGTGAGGCCGAGGACGCACAGGAGGGCGAGGCCGAGGATGAACAGCCGGTTGTTGGCGAAGGTGATGCCGCCGACCGAGATGTTGCCGGTGAGCAGGTCCGGGGCGCGGGTCTGGACGTTCGGGGCGCCGAAGATGTCACGGGCCAGCTGCTGGAGCATCAGGGAGACGCCCCAGGTGACCAGCAGGGTGTCCAAGGGTCTTGTGTAGAGACGCCGGATGAGGAGCCATTCGAGCAGCGCGCCCATGGTTCCGGCGACGAGGAAGGCGACGGGCAGGGCGACGAGGAGGGAGGCGCCGGCGCCGCTGATGGACTTCTGCAGTACGTACGTGGTGTAGGCACCGGCCATGATGAACTCGCCGTGCGCCATGTTGATCACGCCCATCTGACCGAACGTCAGGGTCAGACCGAGCGCGATGAGCAGGAGGACGGCTCCGATGCTGATGCCGGTGAAGGACTGGTTGAGGACGACCGTCATTGAGCGGCTCCGGGTCGGGGGACGGGTTGTTCGGCGGGTGCGGGTGGGATGTGGTTGCTCGCGCCCACGCGGCGGAGCCGTATATGTCACCGCCCCGCACCCCTCAGAAAGCAGGGGCTGCGCCCCGTGTTTCTTGCTTTTCAGGGGTGCGGGGAACCGTCGGAATCACGAAAGGCCGGCGGCCCAGTCATAGCCCTTCAGATAGGGATCCGGCTCGATCGGCTTGCCGGAGTTCCAGACCTCCTGGATCAGGCCGTCCGAGCCGATCCTGCCGATACGGGCGGTCTTGTAGACGTGCTGGGTGGCGCCGTCGACGGTGACCTTGCCCTCGGGGGCGTCGAGTTCGATACCGCCGGAAACCTTCTTCACCTTCGCCACGTCGAAGGAGCCGGCCTTCTCGACCATCTCCTTCCAGAGGTGGACGGAGATGTACGCGGCCTCCATCGGGTCGCTGGTCGGCTTGTCCTTGCCGTAGGCGGCCTGGTAGGCCTCCACGAACTTCGTGTTGGCGGCGCCCGGGGTGGTCTCGTAGTAGTTCCAGGCGGTCAACTGGCCCTCCAGGTACTGGGTGCCGATGCTCTTGACCTCCTCCTCGGCGATCGACACCGAAAGGACCGGCAGGCTTTTCGCGCTGAGCCCGGCGGACTTGTACTCCTTGAAGAAGGCCACGTTGCTGTCGCCGTTGAGGGTGTTGAAGACGGCGTCCGCGCCGGCGTCCTTGACCTTGTTGACGATGGTGCTGAACTCGGTGGAGCCGAGCGGCGCGTAGTCCTCGCCGACCACCTTCATGCCCTGGGCCTCCGCGTACGCCTTGATGATCTTGTTGGCGGTGCGCGGGAAGACGTAGTCGCTGCCCACCAGGTAAAGCCGCGTCAGGCCCTGCTTCTTGAGGTAGTCCAGGGCGGGCACGATCTGCTGGTTGGTGGTGGCGCCGATGTAGAAGATGTACGGGGACTGTTCCAGGCCCTCGTACTGCACGGGGTAGAACAGGAGCGACTTGTAGCGCTCGAAGACCGGCTTGACGGCCTTGCGGCTGGCGGAGGTCCAGCAGCCGAAGGTGGCGACCACCTTGTCGTCGGTGATCAGGGCCTCCGCCTTCTCGGCGAAGGTCGGCCAGTCGGAGGCGCCGTCCTGGCTGATGGGCTTCAGCTTCTTGCCCAGGACGCCACCGGCGGCGTTGATCTCCTTCACCGCGAGCAGCAGCGCGTTGTGCACGGTGACCTCGCTGATGGCCATGGTGCCCGAGAGCGAGTTCAGCAGACCCACCTTGACGGTGTCGCCGGTGGTGTCCGCCTTCGCTCCGGGGGCCGAGGACGTGCCGGTGCCGGTCTTGGCGCCGCACGCGCTGAGGGCGGCGGTCGTGCCGAGCGCCGACGCGCCCGCGAGGAGACCGCGTCTGCTGATGCTGAGGCCGGACATGCAATACCTCCTTGCCCACGAAGGGCGTTTCGAAGAGGGAGCGGAAGTGCGTCCACAGCCTGCGAGTCAAACGTTTCCCTCGCGTTTCAGGGCAATTGAAGAACAGTTTCCAGGGGAAGCATTTTCCGAGGTGAAGAAAGATTTATCGCTTCCTGCGGAAAGGACGTGATTCCTGAATTCCGCTGTCCGGAGCGCGGTGATCGAAGGTAGGCTCCGGGCATCCCCGTCGCGGGGCGTGTGAACGCGAGTTGAGGAGTGCGATGGCGAGGCGACCCGAGGAACTGCTCCACCTGCTGACCCGGGCCGAGCGCCTCTCCGTACGTCGAGTCCAGTCCCTGCTCGACGAGTTCGACTGCTCCGTCGAGGCGTGGCGGGTCCTCGACCTGCTCTCCGACGGGCAGGGCCACAACATGACGGCCCTCGCCGAACACGCCTTCCTGCCGGCTCCGAGCCTGACCAAGCTGATCGACCAACTCGTCGACCAGAACCTGGTCTTCCGCCGAGTCGACCCCACCGACCGGCGCCGCGTCCTCGCCCACCTCACCCCGCGCGGTAGGGAGCGATGGCAGCTGCTCACCCGCGAAGTACGCGCCGACTGGGCCGAGTTAGAGTCGCCGCTGACCGACGAGGACGGGAAGCGGCTGGAACTCCTGCTGGACCGACTGGCCCGGACCCTGGAGGACGGCGGAACCGCCGACGGTCAGGGCAAGGTCAACGCAGGTCGTGCGGAGCGCGCAGCTGGGCGAGGACGTTGAAGTCGTATCCGTCCGCCTGCGCGAGGTAGATGCGCTGGCGCACATGCCGCCCGTCCAGGCTCAGCAGACCGCGCGGCCCCTCGTACGAGACGGTGTCGGCGGCCGCCCCGATCGCGGTCACGTCCAGGGCGCGCGCCCGCTCGACGAGCGCGGCGAGCAGCAGGACGCCCTCGTAGCAGGACTCGCCGAGGCTGCCCGGGGTCGGCGCCTCCAGGCCGAAGCGGCCGGCGTACTGGCCGTGGAAGTCCAGGGTGTTCTGGTCGGCCAGCGACGCGAAGAACCCGGCCGTGCTGTAGAGATCGAGGGTGGCCTCGGGGCCGCTGCCGATCAGCATGTTCTCGTCCATCAGCGTGCTCAGCCGCAGACATCGCCGGTCGAGCCCGGAGGCGGCGAAGGCCCGGTTGAAGCGGACCGCGTCGCTGCCGACCAGGAGCATCAGGACCCCGTCGGCGTCGGCCCGCTCGATACGTCGCAGTACGTCTTCGAAGTCCTCGGTACCGAGCGGCAGATACGCCTCACCGCAGACCCGGCCCCGGCACTCGCGGGCGTAGCCCCGGGCCGCCCGCGCGGTGTGCCGGGGCCACACGTAGTTGTTGCCGACGACGAACCAGCGGCGCACGCCACGGGACTCGGCGAGCAGCCGCATCGCGGGCAGCAGCTGCCAGGAGGGCGTCTCGCTCGTCATGAAGACGCCCTCGGTGCGCTCCCCGCCCTCGTACAGGGCCGTGTACACGTACGGCACCCGGTGCGCGACGCGGGGGGCCACCGCCTGCCGGACGGAGGAGATGTGCCAGCCGGTGACGCCCTGCACCGCGCCCGAGGCGACCAGGGCCTCGACGTCCTCGGCGACCCGCCGCGGCTCGGCCCCGCCGTCGACCTCGATCAGCCGCAGCTCCCTGCCCAGCACTCCCCCGGCCTTGTTGACCTCCTCGGCGGCCAGCCGGGCGCACGCCCCGCAGGTGGGGCCGAAGATACCGGCGGGCCCCTGCATCGGGTACACGAGCGCCACGTTCAGGGTCGAGTCGTCGGCCGTGACCCACTCGGGGGTGTGGAGGCGGGGCGGTGGCCGATTCATGGCCTCATGATGGCGTGATCGTCATCGGCGCCCCAGGCGGTGCCACGGATCGAGACCGATTCGTAGGCCGGGGCCGAGGCCAGGTCATGACTTCGGGGTCGCGGGTGGATGTTCAGCGTGTCGTCCACTTCTCCTCGATCCGCCCGAACCGCCACACCAGCAGGGGGACCGCCCAGGTGACGAAGAACAGGCCGACGACGACATAGCCGATGGCGTCGAGGGCGAGGCCGTAGACCCACTCCCAGAACGTGCCGCGCAGATGCGCCTTCTCGGCGACGAGACCGAGCAGTTCGACCGTGCCGATGACGAGAGCGACGGCCACCGAGAGGCCGGTGATGCCTGCCCCAGTCCTCCCCGACCGGGACTTCACCCCCGTCCCCGGCACTGCGTCCCCACTCGGAATGGCAGTGCCAGAGCCTGGGCGGAAGCTGCCCGCCGCGACCAGCGCAGGGATACGCCGGAGACCCGGCGCACCCGCTACCGCCGGGTTCCATGGGCTGCGCGCTGCTGGAGCGACGGGTCTGAGCCCATGGTGAGGTTCTCGTCGGCCCAGAGATCCTTCAGGCCGAAGACGTGGCCGGCCTCATGAGTGGCCACACGCCGCGAAGGTCGATCTCACCCACACGACTGCTGGCCGGCTTGGAGCAGGTCAGGCGGTCCCGCCCCGGCGCGACCGGAACCACCACACGCCGCCGCCGAGCGCGAGGAGGACGGCGGCACCGATGCCGAGGGGCACAGCGAGGGAGACACCGTCGTCGCCGTCGCCGCTGTCCGCCGCGGGCTCCGCCGACGGCGTGGCGGTCTTGGCACTCGTCTCGGGTGAGGGCGAGGGGGACGCCGTGGTGGGTTCTTCCGAAGGGGTGGGGCTCACGACTTCGGCGCCGGGCGCGGCTGCCTTCAGGTCCAGGCGGGGTGCCGGGTGACCGTGGCCGTGGCCGTCCCCTTCGGATTCCTCCTCCAGCTCGATCCAGCGGTCCACCTTGCCGTCGCTGTACGACTGGAGGGTCTTGAAGACCAGCGACTTGGCGTCGGGCAACTGCCGTACGGTGACGACGTACTCGACGTCCTCCCCCACCGCGAGTTTCGCGCCCGACACGGTGTAGCCCCGGCTGGTGGGGGCGAACTTCCAGCCGTCCGGGCCCTCTTTGTAGGTGATGTCGGCGGGGACCATGCCCTCGGGCAGGATCACCTCCAGCTTGGTGATGCCGGCGGAGGAGGACTCCGACTCCGCGGAGAAGGTCAGTTCGACGTTCTGGTCGAGGGACCGGGCGCCCTCCGCCTCGACCTCCGCGTGGGCCGCGGCCGGTCCCGCGGTCGCGACGGCTACCGCGAACGCGGCTGCGGTGAGAACGCCGAGACGGCGCGAACTGCGTACCAAGGTCGGGCGGTGCACTGCGGACTCCCCTGTGCCGACGGCGTGAAGCTGAATTCAAGCGCAGGGCGGGACCTGTGGCCAAGGACGACCACCTGTACGAGCGGTTCCGGCCATCTGCCGTCTTCGCGAGTTCGCTCGTGTGCGGCGTGGGGGCGGTGGGGCGTGTGCCGTGGTGTGAGCTGTTCCACGGCGCCCGCGCGCCCCTCGTCTCGGCTTGTCAGCGCCCTTATGTGGGCACTACTGTCACCACGCCTTGGTGAACGGGAAATCCGGTGTCATGCCGGTGCGGCCCTCGCCACTGTGATCGGGAAGTCCGGCTCCAGTCCTCACGGACAGCCACTGGGTCCTTGTGACCCGGGAAGGCGGAGCACGGGCGGTGGTACCCGTAAGCCAGGAGACCGGCCAAGGCGCGTCAACCATCCACGAGGTGCTGGAGAGGGTCTGCTGAGCCATGCACATAGCCGAGGGTTTCCTTCCTCCGGCGCACGCGATCGCCTGGAGTGTCGCGTCCGCGCCGTTCGTCGTCCACGGAGTCCGAGCACTCACCCGTGAGGTCAAGGAGCATCCCGAGAGCACGCTGCTGCTCGGCGCTTCGGGGGCCTTCACCTTCGTCCTGTCCGCGCTGAAACTGCCGTCGGTCACCGGGAGTTGCTCCCACCCCACCGGCACCGGACTGGGCGCCATCCTGTTCCGGCCACCGATCATGGCGGTCCTTGGCACCATCACCCTGCTCTTCCAGGCCCTGCTGCTCGCGCACGGCGGCCTGACCACGCTCGGCGCCAACGTCTTCTCGATGGCGATCGTCGGCCCCTGGGCGGGTTACGGCATCTACCGGCTGCTGTGGCGGTTCGACGTACCGCTGATGGTCACGGTGTTCTTCGGCGCGTTCGTCGCCGACCTGGTCACCTACTGCGTCACCAGCGTGCAACTGGCGCTCGCGTTCCCCGACCCGAGCAGCGGCTTCCTGGGCGCGCTCGGCAAGTTCGGCTCCATCTTCGCCGTCACCCAGATCCCGCTCGCCGTGAGTGAGGGTCTCCTCACGGTGCTGGTGATGCGTCTGCTGGTGCAGTCGAGCAAGGGTGAACTGACCCGGCTCGGCGTGCTCCTGGCCGGCAGGCGCAACCGCACCGAGACCGAGACCGAGAGCGAGGCGGTGGCCCGATGAACCGGAACACGAAGATCAACGCCCTGCTGCTGCTCGTCGTGGCCGCGCTCGCCGTCCTGCCGCTGGCCCTCGGCCTCGGCGACCACAAGGAAGAGCCCTTCGCGGGCGCCGACGCCGAGGCGGAGACCGCGATCACGGAGCTCAAGCCGGACTACGAACCGTGGTTCTCCCCCCTGTACGAGCCGCCGTCCGGCGAGATCGAGTCGGCGCTGTTCGCCCTGCAGGCCGCGCTCGGCGCGGGCGTCCTCGCCTACTACTTCGGTATCCACCGGGGCCGGCGCCAAGGCGAGGCACGAGCCCGGGCACAGCTGAACGGGGCCGGGGACGCCACCACGGCCGAGGCGGCCGAGGCGGTTCCGGTGAGCGTGGCGGCGACCACCACGGCAACCGCGACGGCCTCGAAGGGCGCGACCGGCGACGAGGGCTCGTCCGGTGGTTCCGGGGAGTCCCCCGCCGGGCGGGTCTGAGCCCGCGTGCTGCCGATCGACGCGGCGGCGCACAGCAGTCGCTGGCGCCACCGCCATCCCGTGGACAAGGCCGTGCTCGGGCTCGGCCTCACCGTGCTCGCGATCTCCCTGCCGCCCTGGCCCGGCGCGGCCCTGGTCCTGCTGACCGCGCTCGCCGTGCTGCTGGGCCCGGCGGGCGTGCCCGGCCGCCGACTGTGGCGTGCCTACCGGGTGCCGTTGGGTTTCTGCGTGACCGGCGCGCTGCCGCTGCTCGTCCAGGTCGGTGGGCCCGGCGGGTTCGTGACCCTGGCCGAGGGCGGACCGGTCCGCGCCGGGGAGCTGCTGCTGCGCACCTCGGCCGCCTCCCTCGGCGTCCTCCTGTTCGCCTTCACCACGCCCATGTCGGATCTGCTGCCGCGCCTGGTGAAGGCCGGGGTGCCCGCACCGGTCGTGGACGTCGCGCTGGTCACGTACCGCATGAGCTTTCTGCTCCTGGACTCCGTGCGCCGGATCCGGGAGGCGCAGGCGGCCCGGCTGGGGCACACCACGCGGGCCGCCACCTGGCGTTCACTCGCCGGTCTTGGCGCCACCGCGTTCGTGCGGGCCTTCGACCGGGCGGCACGGCTGCAGACCGGGCTCGCCGGGCGGGGGTACGACGGCACCCTGCGCGTCCTGGTGCCCGAGGCCCGGATCTCCGCCCGCTTCACCGTGGCCGCCGTCGCCCTCCTCACGGCCGTGGCCACCCTCACCTTCGTACTGGATTCGTCCTGGAAAGGCCGCTGACATGAGCGAGCCCGTGCTGGTCGCCCTGCGGGGCGCGTCCTTCGCGTACGAGGACGGTCCGGCCGTGCTCAGCGATCTCGACTTCGAGGTGCACGAGGGGCGCGCGCTCGCCCTGCTGGGCCGCAACGGCAGCGGCAAGACCACGCTGATGCGGCTGCTCAGCGGCGGGCTGCGGCCCCGTACGGGCGAGTTGGCGGTCGAGGGGCAGCGGGTGACGTACGACCGGAGAGGCCTGACCCGGCTCCGTACGACGGTCCAGCTGGTCGTCCAGGACCCGGACGACCAGCTCTTCGCGGCGTCCGTCGCGCAGGACGTGTCGTTCGGCCCGCTGAACCTCGGGCTCCCCGACGCACAGGTGCGGGCCCGGGTGGACGAGGCGCTCGGCGCGCTCGGCATCGGCGCCCTCGCCGACCGGCCCACCCATCTGCTCTCCTACGGCCAGCGCAAGCGGACCGCCATCGCCGGCGCGGTCGCGATGCGGCCCCGGGTCCTGATCCTCGACGAACCGACCGCCGGGCTCGACCCCGACGGACAGGAACGGCTCCTCGCCACCCTGGACGAGCTGCGCCGGTCCGGCACCACCGTCGTGATGGCCACCCACGACGTCGACCTCGCCCTGCGCTGGGCCGACGACGCGGCGCTGCTCACTCCGTCCGGCGCGCGCACGGGCCCGGTGGCCGCGATGCTCGCCCGCACGGATCTCCTCCAGCAGGCGGGGCTACGGCTCCCCTGGGGCATAGCGGTCGCTCAACTGCTGCGCGAGCAGGGGCTGTTGACCAATGAGGAGCCCGGTCCACGCACGCCGGAGGAGCTGGCCGCCATGGCGAAGGCACGCGTCGCTCCCCCTGTACCGGCCGACGGCTGACACACCTGGGAGTCTTCGGCGAGGCCGCGTCAGATCCGCAGGCCGTAGGTACGGATCGCGGTGCCCGCGAAGACCTCTTGGTCTTCGGCCGGACTCAGTGCGGGCAGCAACGACTCTGCCACGTCGATGACTTCGACGTAGTCGGAGGCGAGCCGGCAGACGGGCCAGTCGGAGCCGTACATCAGCCGCTCGGGACCGAAGGTGTCCAGCACGGTGTCGGCGTACGGGACAAGGTCCGCGACGGACCAGGAGTTCCAGTCCGCCTCCGTGACCAGGCCGGAGAGCTTGCACACGGTGTTCGGCAGGGCGGCGAGCCGCCGTATCTCCCCCGCCCACGGCTCCAGTTCGCCGGAGGCGATGGGCGGCTTGCCCAAGTGGTCCAGGACGAAGGTGAGTTCGGGTAGCCGGGCCGCCGCCTCCACGGCGGCCGGGAGCTGGTGGGGTTTGACCAGGAGGTCGTAGACGAGTCCCGCTTCGGCGACTGCGGCCAGGCCACGCAGAACGTCCGGGCGTACCAGCCAGCGCGGGTCGGGTTCGCCCTGCACCTGGTGGCGGATGCCCACCAGATACTCGCCGCCGGGCCCTTCGCGCAGTTCGGCAAGGGTCTCGGCGGCGCCGGGCGACGTGAGGTCGGTCCAGCCGACGACCCCGGCGACCAGGTCGCTGCCGGCGGCCAGGGCCAGGAACTCGGGGGTCTCCTCGGGCACGGTGATCGTCTGTACCAGCACGCTGGCGGCGACGCCGACGAATCGTGCCGCCGCCTCCAGCTCTCGGAGGGTGAAGTCGCGCCGCAGCGGCGCGAGTTCGGGGCCGGTGATCCAGTTCTGGTCGCGGACGGAGAGGTCCCAGACGTGGTGGTGGGCGTCGACGATCAAGGGGTGAGCGTCCACGTCGGCCCCGGCTCCCACGGATTTCGTACCGCCCGCCGCCCCCGGGCCGTCCGCGCCGCTCACAGCTCCCACACCACGGGCAGGCCGGCGTCGGAGCCCTCCGCCGAGTAGTCGTGGACGACGTCGAGCAGGTCGGTCATGCGGGCCTGCCAGGCGATGTTGACCGGCAGTTTCTCCAGCTCGGCGATCATCGCCGCGTAGTCCTCGACCTCCAGCAGGTGGAAGAGGTCGGTGCCGCTGCGCCAGATCGTCCACTCGCTCACGCCTGCGGCGCGGATCGCGGTGGTCAGCTCTTCCGGGACCTCGCGGTGGGCCGCCTCGTACTCCTCGACGCGGTCGGCGCGGACCTTGGTGTGCAGGGCGACCCTCACGACGACTCCTTTTCTTCGAGAGGCACGGGGGCTTCCGGAGCGAGCAGGCCCCCCGCGCGCAGCTCGTCCCAGAGGGCGGCCGGTACGGGGTGCCGGGCCTGCTCCACGGTGTCGCGGACCTCGTCGGGTGAGCGGGCGCCGGTGAGGACGCTCGCGACGGCCGGGTGGCCGAGGGGGAAGCGGAGGGCGGCGGCGCGCAGGGGCACGCCGTGGCGTTCGGTGACCGTCTTCAGGCGCAGGGCCCGTTCGAGTACGGGTTCCGGGGCGGGCCCGTAGTTGTATGTGGCGCCCGGCTTCGGGTCGGTGAGCAGGCCGGAGTTGAAGACACCGCCGATGAGGACGCTCCGGCCACGGGCGGTGGCCTCGGGGAGCAGTTCGGCGAGGCCTTCCTGTTCCAGGAGGGTGTAGCGGCCGGCGAGGAGGACGACGTCGATGTCGGTCTCGCGCAGGAAGCGGGCCGGGAGCGCGGACTGGTTCATGCCGACGCCGATCGCTCCGACGACGCCTTCGCCGCGGAGTTGTTCGAGCGCCGGGTAGGCCTCGTCGAGGGCCTGTTCGGCGTGGTCGTCGGGGTCGTGGAGGAGGACGATGTCCACCCGGTCCAGGCCCAGTCGGTCCAGGCTGGCTTCGATGGAGCGGCGGACGCCGTCGGCGCTGAAGTCCCAGACACGGCGCAGGGTCGCGGGGACGGCGAAGCCGTTGGCCAGGTCGTCGGCCGCGCCGCCACCTTCGCCGTCCCCGCCGGCGGGCACCAGCAGACGTCCGACCTTGGTGGAGAGGGTGTACGTGTCCCGGGGGCGGTCGCGCAGGGCGGCGCCCAGGCGGCGTTCGGAGAGGCCGAGGCCGTAGTGGGGCGCCGTGTCGAAGGTGCGGATCCCGGCGTCCCAGGCGGCGTCGATCGCGGCGGCGGCCTCCTCGTCGGCCACCGGGCGGTAGAGGTTGCCGATGCCCGCGGCGCCGTATGCCAGCTCGGTGACGCGGACATCGGTGCGGCCGAGGGCCCTGGTCCTCATGAGCCCGCCGGGCGGAGCCGCAGCCCCTGCATGCCGCCGTCGACGGCGAGGGAGGTGCCGGTGACGGAGGCCGCGGCGGGACTCGCCAGGTAGACGATGGCGGCGGCCACCTCGTCGGCGGTGACCAGGCGTCCCATGGGCTGGCGGGCGTTGAGGGCGGCGCGCTCGGCGTCGGGGTCGTCGGCGGCGTCGAGGAGCCGGCCGACCCAGGGGGTGTCGGCGGTGCCGGGGTTGACGCAGTTGACGCGGATGCCCTCGCGGACGTGGTCGGCGGCCATGGCGAGGGTCAGCGAGAGGACCGCGCCCTTGCTGGCGGAGTACAGGGCGCGCTGCGGCAGGCCCGCGGTGGCGGCGATGGAGCAGGTGTTGACGATCGCCGCGTGGGAGGAGTGGCGCAGGTGGGGCAGGGCGGCCCGGCTGGTGCGCACCATGCCGAGGACGTTGACGTCGAGGACCCGCTGCCACTGGAGGTCGGGGTTGTCCTCGACGGTGCCCTGTGCGCCGATGCCCGCGTTGTTGACGAGGATGTCGAGGCCGCCGAGCCACTCGACGGCCTCCGCGACGGCGGCCCGTACGGAGGCGTCGTCGGTGACGTCGGCCTTGAGGCCGAGCAGCGGCGCCGACGCGCCGGAGGGGTCGAGGTCGAGGACGGCCACCGCGGCGCCCCGGGCGGCCAGCAGCCGGGCCGTGGCCAGGCCGATTCCGGACGCGCCTCCGGTGACGATCGCCCTGAGACCGGTCAGCTCACCTGTCGGCTCGGTCGGTTCACCTGTCGGCTCGGTCATGCGACTTCCTCCCGTCCAGCGAGGTCGGCGGCCCAGAACGTGCCGTCCGGGTAACGGTATTCGGTGAGCGACCCGGGGTGCATGGTGGCGGAGAAGCCCGGGGCCAGGGGAGCGACGTAGTGGCCCTCGCGCATCACCACGGGTTCGGTGAAGTGCTCGTGAAGGTGGTCGACGTACTCGATGACCCGGTCGTCGGTGGTGCCGGAGAGGGCCAGGTAGTCGAACATCGACAGATGCTGGACCAGTTCGCACAGGCCCACGCCGCCGGCGTGCGGGCAGACCGGGACCCCGAACTTTGCGGCGAGCAGCAGGATCGCCAGGTTCTCGTTGACTCCGCCGACGCGGGCCGCGTCGATCTGGAGGACGTCGATGGCTTCGGCCTGGAGGAGCTGCTTGAAGACGATGCGGTTCTGGACGTGTTCGCCGGTGGCGACCTTCACGGGGGCGACGCCCCGGCGGACGGCGGCGTGGCCGAGGACGTCGTCGGGGCTGGTGGGCTCCTCGATCCAGTACGGGTCGAAGTCGGCGAGGGCCCGGGTCCACTCGACGGCCTCGCCGATGTTCCAGCGCTGGTTGGCGTCGATGGCGATACGCACCCCGTCGCCGACGGCGGCGCGGGCGGTGCGCATCCGGCGGAGGTCGTCGGCGAGGTCGGCGCCGACCTTGAGCTTGATCTGGGTGAAGCCGTCGGCGACGGCCTGCTTCGCCAGCCGGGTGAGCTTCTCGTCGGAGTAGCCGAGCCAGCCCGGTGAGGTGGTGTAGCCGGGGTAGCCGCGTTCCAGCAGCGTCGCCTCGCGCTCCGCGAGTCCGGTCCGGCCTTCGCGCAGCAGCCGGAGGGCGTCCTCGGGGGTGAGGGCGTCGGCGATGTAGCGGAAGTCGACCTGGGAGACCAGCCACTCGGGGTCGGCGTGGGCGAGGAGCCGCCACAGGGGCTGTCCGGCGCGCTTGGCGGCCAGGTCCCACACGGCGTTGACGACGGCGCCGATGGCCATGTGCATCACGCCCTTCTCGGGGCCGAGCCAGCGCAGCTGGCTGTCGCCGATCAGGTCGCGGTTGACCGAGCCGGGGTCGGCGCACAGCTCCTGAACCGAGCGGCCCACGAGGTGGGGCCGCAGGGCTCCGATGGCGGCGACCTGGACGTCGTTGCCGCGGCCGATGGTGAAGGTGAAGCCGTGGCCTTCGAGGCCGTCCCCGGCGTCGGTGCGCAGCACGACGTAGGCGGCGGAGTAGTCGGGGTCCGGGTTCATGGCGTCCGACCCGTCCAGCTCCCGCGAGGTGGGGAAGCGGATGTCGTAGGTGTCGACCGCGGTGATCCGGGCGGGGGTTGCAGTCAAGGGGGTGCCTTTCACGCTTGGCCGAAGGTCTGGCGCTGGCCCCCGAGCCCGTCGATCTCTAGCTCGACGGTGTCACCGGGGCGGAGATAGGGGGTGCCGGGCAGGCCGAGGGCGACGCCCGCGGGCGTACCGGTGTTGATCACGTCACCGGGCTCCAGGACCATGTACCGGCTGAGGTACGCGACGATCTCGTGGACCGGGAAGATCATGTCGCGGGTGTGCCCGTGCTGGCGTTTGACGCCGTTGACGCTCAGGCGCAGCCCGAGGTCCTGCGGGTCGCCGGCCTCGTCGGCGGTGACCAGCCACGGGCCCATCGGGTTGAAGGTCTCGCAGGACTTGCCGAGGTCCCACTGCGAGGAGTACTCCAGCTGGAACTCGCGCTCGGAGACGTCATGGCTGACCACGTACCCGCCGATCACCTCGGCCGCCGCCTCGGGGCCCTCCAGATAGCGGGCCCGCCGTCCGATGACGACGCCCAGCTCGACCTCCCAGTCGGTCTTGACCGAGCCGCGCGGGATGAGCACCTCGTCGTACGGGCCGACGACCGTGCTCGGGTCCTTCATGAAGACCACGGGGCGGGGCGGAATCGCGGCGCCGGTCTCGGCGGCGTGGTCGCGGTAGTTCAGCCCGACGCAGATGACCTTGCCGGGGCGGGCGACGGGGGCGCCGATCCGCGGGCCGTCGGTGTCGAGCTCGGGCAGTGCGCCCGCCTCGACCGCCGCGCGGGCCCGGTCGACTCCCCCGGAAGCGAGGAAGGGGCCGTCGATGTCGGAGGCCACGGAGGACAGATCCAGCAGCCGGCCGTCGTCGGTACGGACGGCGGGCCGCTCCTCCCCCGGGGCGCCGACGCGTAGCAGTTTCACTGGGGCAGCTCCCTTGCCATGGGTTCGTTCATTCATCGGAGGAATGGCGCACCGTGACTTTAGGGGCAGTTCGGCGCCCTGACAACGTATTCCTCGGATGTATTTGGCTGACATGGAGCTGTTGCGCAGGTCACAGATCCGGAATATACGAATTCATCCCCACGATGATCGCCAAGCATCCCCCTCGATCGAGCACGCAATTCATTGAGAGACCTCTTGTCAACTCCGGCAATGCCGTCGTAACGTCCTCGACGTCCGAGATACATCGGAGGAATCGCACCACTGCATCGTGGCCGTTCAAACTCCGCTGCTCGTTCACCGGTTGACCCCCTGTCCCTCCCCTCCGACGGTCCACGCATGCCTGTACCGGAGGGCGGCCTCCCCGTCCTGGCTAAGGAGAACCCGGCCATGAAGCTCGCTCGCACCCGCTCCACCGCCGCAGCGGCCTGCGCCCTCGCGGCCCTCACGCTCCTCACCGCGTGCAACCGTGAGAGCTCCTCCGGGTCGGCCGGCTCGGGCGGTGACAAGCCCGCCATCGGTATCGACCTGCCGCGCTCCGACTCGGACTTCTGGAACTCCTACGCCGAGTACCTGAAGAAGGACGTCAAGTCCGAGGACATCAACGCGCTGCCGCTCAGCAACTCGCAGAACGACATCACCAAGCTCGTCGCCAACGTGCAGGTGTTCCAGAACACGGGCGCCAAGGCCGTCGTCATGGCCCCCCAGGACACCGGAGCCATCGCCTCCACCCTCGACACCCTCGCGTCGAAGAAGATCCCCGTGGTCAGCGTCGACACCCGGCCCGACAAGGGCGACGTCTACATGGTCGTACGTGCCGACAACCGGGCGTACGGCACCAAGGCCTGCGAGTTCCTCGGCGAGCAGCTGGGCGGCAAGGGCAAGGTCGCCGAGTTGCAGGGCGCGCTGGACTCGATCAACGGGCGGGACCGCTCCGAGGCGTTCGCGGAGTGCATGAAGACGAAGTTCCCGGACATCAAGGTGTTCGAGCTGCCCACCGACTGGAAGGGCGACGTGGCCTCGGCCAAGCTGCAGAGCCTGCTCGCCCAGCACCCCGACCTGAACGGCATCTACATGCAGGCCGGCGGTGTCTTCCTGCAGCCCACCCTGGCCCTCCTGGAGCAGAAGGGCCTGCTGAAGCCGGCCGGGGAGAAGGGCCACATCTCGATCATCTCCAACGACGGCATCCCGCAGGAGTTCGACGCGATCCGCAAGGGCCAGATCGACGCCACCATCTCCCAGCCCGCCGACCTCTACGCCAAGTACGCGCTGTACTACGCGCAGGCCGCGGCCGAGGGCAAGACCTTCGAGCCGGGCAAGACCGACCACGACTCCACGATCATCGAGATCCCGAACGGCCTGGAGGACCAGCTTCCGGCGCCGCTGGTGACCAAGGACAACGTGGACGACAAGACCCTGTGGGGCAACAACGTCGGCTAGCCGCGCAAGGGCCGACGCCAGGGCGGAGGGACGCGGCCCGTCCCTCCGCCCGCACCCCCTCGTATCCACCCCACGAAGGACGGTATCCACCATGGCGGACACCGCGACCGCCGCGGCGAACGGCGGCGGGAACCCCGCCGCCGGGAGCCTCGCCCCGGTGGCCGAGGCCACCGGCATCAGCAAGAGGTTCGGCGCCACCGTCGCGCTGCGCGACGCCCGTATCACCATCACCCCGGGCGAGTCGCACGCGCTGGTCGGCCGCAACGGCGCCGGCAAGTCGACGCTGGTGTCCATCCTCACCGGACTGCGGCACGCCGACACCGGCACCCTGCGCTTCTCCGGCGAGGCGGCGCCCGCCGTCGGGGACATCGACGCCTGGCGCTCCAAGGTCGCCTGCGTCTACCAGAAGTCCACGATCATCCAGGACCTGACCGTCGCCGAGAACCTCTTCCTGAACCGGCAGAGCGACGGCCCGCTGCGTCCCATCCGCTGGAAGCAACTGCGCGCGCGGGCCGAGGAGTTGCTCGCCGGATACGGCGTGGATGTGAAGGCCGACGCGCGGGCGAGGGATCTCACGGTCGAGCAGCGGCAGTTCGTCGAGATCGCGCGGGCGCTGTCGTTCGGCGCGCGCTTCATCATCCTCGACGAGCCGACCGCCAAACTCGACGCCCGCGGCATCAACCGGCTCTTCGACAAGCTCCGCGGCCTCCAGCGGCAGGGCGTCGCCTTCCTCTTCATCTCGCACCATCTGCAAGAGGTGTACGACCTCTGCACCACCGTCACGGTCTACCGCGACGCGGCCCACATCCTGACCGCGCCCGTCGCCGAACTCCGCCATCAGGCACTGGTGGAGGCGATGACCGGGGAGACCACCGTCACGGCGGCGGCAGCCGTCGAGAACCGCGCCCCGGTACGGGCCGACGCCCCCGAACTCCTGACGGTCGAGGGCCTCACCCTCCCCGGCGCCTGCCAGAACCTGTCGCTCACGGTGCGCGCGGGCGAGGTGGTCGGCCTGGCCGGCGCCGCGGCCAGCGGCAATGTACGGGTGGGCGAGACCATCGCAGGGTTGCACCGCCCCGAGGCGGGCACGGTCTCCGTCGGCGGGCGGCGCGTACGGGGCGGCAGTGTGCCGTCGGCGCTGGCCGTCGGTGTCGGGCTGGTCCCGGAGGACCGGCATCTGCAGGGCCTGGTCAACAACCGCAGCGTGGCGGAGAACGCGACGCTCACCGTCACCGACCAGCTCGGCCCGTACGGCACGGTGCTGCCCGCCCGGACCAGGACCTTCGCCCAGCGCATGATCCTGGACCTCGACATCAAGACCCCCGGCGGGTCCACCCCCGTGTCGGCCCTCTCGGGCGGCAACCAGCAGAAGGTCGTCGTCGCCCGCGCCCTGGCCACCGACCCCCATGTGCTGGTCGCCATCCGCCCCACCAACGGGGTGGACGTCAAGTCCAAGGAGTTCCTGCTGCGCCGGATCCGGCAGATCGCCGACGGCGGGAAGGCCGCGCTGATCGTCTCCGACGAGCTGGACGACCTGAAGGTGTGCGACCGGCTCGTGGTGATGTTCCACGGGCGGGCGGTCGCCGAGTTCGACCGCGGCTGGAAGGACGAGCAGGTGGTCGCCGCCATGGAGGGCGTGGCCGACCGGGCCGAAGCAGCCGACACCGCCGCCACCTCCTCCGACCCCGCCGCCGCCGCCGCCGACACAACCTCGGACACCACCGAAGAGCACGGAAGGTAGTCATGTCCGCCACCACTGATGTCACCGACCCCGCCACGAGCGTGGCACGGGAGACCACCGGGGACACCCGCCGCGGGCTCGGCCTCGGTCGCTTCCGTGAACTGTCCCTGGTCCCGGCGATCCTCGTCCTGGGCCTGATCGGGTTCATCGTCTCGCCGGCCTTCCTGACCGCCGACAACCTCATCGGTGTGGCGCAGCAGTCCACCGAGCTGAGCCTGCTGGTCCTGGCCACCGCGCTGATCCTGATCTGCGGCCGGATGGACCTGTCCCTGGAGTCCACGATCGGCGTGGCGCCCGTCATCGCCGTCTGGCTGGTCCTGCCGACCAGCGGCGCCCGGTTCACGGGCCTCGGGCTGCTGCCCGAGTGGACGGCCATACCGCTCTGTCTGCTGGTGGGTGTGGTGATCGGGGCCGTCAACGGGTTCCTGATCCTGAAGCTGCGCCTCAACGGCTTCATCGTCACCCTCGGCATGCTGACCATGCTGCGCGGTCTCCAGGTCGCCCTCTCGGAGGGCCAGTCCATCGTGGAGCTGCCGTCCTCCTTCACCTACCTCGGCAAGGCGTCGTGGCTGGGTGTGCCGGCCGCGATCTGGATCTGTGTGGTGCTGTTCGCCCTCGGCGGCAGCGCGCTGGCCTGGCTGCGGCACGGGCGGGCGCTGTACGCGATCGGCGGCAACGCGGAGGCGGCCCGCACCGCCGGTATCCGGGTGGACCGGATCGTCTGGGCAGTGCTCATCCTCGGCAGTGTGCTGGCCGCGTTCGCCGGCATCCTCTACAGCGGTCACTACGGCTCGATCTCCGCCACCCAGGGCAGCGGCTGGATCTTCCAGGTCTTCGCCGCGACCGTCATCGGCGGGGTGAGCCTCAACGGCGGCAAGGGCTCGGTGTTCGGCGCGCTCACCGGTGTGCTGACGCTGCAACTCGTCGTGAACGTCATGACGTTGGCGGGTGTGCCGCCGCTGTGGAACCAGTTCCTCAACGGCGCGATCATCATCGTCGCGCTGATCATCTCCCGCTTCGCCTCGGGCGAGAAGCAGGAGTAGTGCCGGTAGCGCCGGTACAGGGAGGCACCTCGTGGCACTGACGGACGAGGCGATGGACAAGATCAAGGCGATGATCGTGGCCGGCGAGCTGGCACCGGGCTCCCGCCTCCCCAAGGAGGAGGTCCTCGCCGCCCAGCTCGGCCTGTCCCGCAGTTCGCTGCGGGAGGCGGTACGGGCGCTGACGGCGATGCGGATCCTGGTCACCAGGCAGGGCGACGGCACGTACGTGTCCAGCCTGGAGCCGCATCTCCTGCTGGAGTCGCTCTCCTTCGCCTCGGACGTCTCCCAGGGCCAGACGGCCCTGCAGCTGCTCCAGGTACGGCGGCTGCTCGAACCCCAGGCGACCGGGGCGGCCGCCGCCCTGCTCACCGCCGACGACCTCGACGAACTGGGCGCCATCCTGGAGCGGTCGCGGGCCGCCGCCACGGTCGAGGAGTTCGTCGGCCACGACATCGCCTTCCATCTGCGGATCGTGGAGGCGGTCGGCAACCCGGTGCTGTCCATGCTGTTGCGGGTGCTCTCCACCCGCACCCAGCGGGCCCGCATCGTCCGCGGCACCCGCACCGAGCGGTCCGTGGAACACGCCCACCGCGAGCACGAGGAGATCCTGCGCGCCCTGCGGGCCCGCGACGCCGCGCTGGCGGTCTCCGCCGCGACGGTCCATGTCGCGGCCGTGGAGCAGTGGATGGCGGCCGGGCTCGACGAGGATCCCCTCTGCGCGATCGAGGACTGACCGTTCCTGTGGACTGAGCCGGAGTGAGCCCGTTCAGCCGCGCGCCCCGAACGGTCCTGGGCGAGCTGGTCCCCGGCGTACTCGACCCCGGGGCGACCACACGCATCCTGTGCGTGGTCCGGGCCCGGGAGGCCCCCGCGGCCGGAGGCCGCTGATGGACACACCCCTGCGAGACCTGGCCAGATGGGTATGGCCAGAGGCGACGGGGAGGCCCTGAACCATCACACCGGTGAAGCAGGGGCCCCGCACGCTGACGCCGTACCCCGCGTCCCAGATCGCAGATCGCACGATCACGCCAACCCAAACAGCCCAGGACAACGCCAGCCCGGAAGCCGACCATCACACGATCGAGCTCATTCGACCTCATGCGCACTCCTTGGCGAGCAGCTACCACCCCTTCAGCGGACCGTCACGGCCGCCGGGCCCACCCGGCGGCCGTACGCGTCGTCACATCCCGGTGGTGTCCACCAGCTTGCCGAGGTCGACGAACTTGAAGCCGGTGGCCGTGCGGGTGCCGCCCTCGCCGTCCGGGACCTCGGGGGTCTCGTGGCCGTCCTGGACCACGAGGAGGCCGCGCGGATAGCGGCTGCCCAGCGGGGCGTTGAGGACGGCGGCGCCGTCACACTCCTCCACGCTGTCGAGCGTCGGCGAGGCGGCGCCGATCCGGAAGCCGCCCTCGTACTCGTTGCCCTCGCCGACCTCGCGGTCGTACAGGGCGAAGGTGTTGTCCCCCTGGCTGGAGGCGAGCAAGTAGCCGTCTCCGCCCCGCTCCTGATAGATCGTCAGGCCCTCGACGTCGGCCGACAGCCGCTTCCCGCCGTAGCCGGGGTCGGCGCCCGGCGTGCACTCCTCGGTCTCCTCGTCGTACGTGCCGGGGACGCCGTACTCCTTGGTCCTGTCGACCAGGACCGGCTTGCCGGTGAGGTTGGCGCGCAGACGCCAGATGCCGATGTCCTCCTGCCCTGCGTAGAGGGTGCCGGTGACGGGGTCGACGACCATGCCCTCGACCTGCGGGAGTTCACCGGGTTCGCCGCAGGGGCTCCACGTGGTGCCGTCGGGCAGGCGGAAGGAGGCCGGCAGGTCGAGGGTGCGGATCTTGCGGTAGCCGACCTTGCCGTTCGCCGCCGGGAGGAGTTCCAGCAGGGCGAGGCGAGTGCGCTCGCGTTGGCTGACCAGGGCGTAAATGCGGCCGGTGGATTTGTCCGTCCAGGTGGCGAGGCCGTACGCGGTGCGCTGGTCGTTGATCTCGGCCTGGTCGGCGGAGAAGACGGGGGCGGCGGCCGGGTCGGTGATGTCGGTCAGCGGGCCGTTCCGGCGGGAGGGGTCGATGCGGTAGATCCGCAGCCGGTCGTTGCCCCGGTCGCTGACCACCGCCACGTCGGCCCGGCCCGCGGAGGTGCGCAGGCCGGCGACGAGGTCGACGTTGTTGTAGCGGCCCGGGGCGTCGCCCTCCGTCGGCGGCTTCGGCGCGGGCACCGACTGCACCAGGCGGGCGTCCAGGTCGTAGACGCGCAGACCGCCCTCCTTCGCGGTGGCGACGACAAGGCTGCGGCCGGGGTCGGCCGGGTTCCGCCAGATCGCCGGGTCGTCGGCGTCGGAGTTGCCGCCGGCCTCGTCGTCGTACAGCGCGGCCGACTCGCTCGTCGCGGTCACCGTCGGGAGGCCGGACGTGCCCGCTCCCGCGGGGGACGCCGCGAGGAAGGTGGTCAGCGCGGTGCCCGAGGCGAGGAGGGCGACTCTTCGAGCAGTGCGGGGCGTTCTCACAGGTGTTCGCTTCCTTACCGTCGTGATGTCGACCGTCGTGATCACGACCGTCGTGATGTCGTCGATTGTCGGGGACATGCAGATGGTGCGGAGAGAAGCTTGCGCGCAGGCGGACACGACCTGTCCATGCCGTCATGGTGAAACGACGTCGGTTTGGCCGGAGTTCGCCCGGACGTCGCCCGACCCGCCTCACCTGATGTAGCGGGCCGGGAGCGTGCAGACGTAGAGCAGATGCTCCAGCGGTCCACGGCGGAACCATCGGGTCCAGGCGGTGGCGAGCAGCATCGCGACCGAGCCGTGGACGAGGAGGTCGACGAGCGCCGGTCCGGCCTCGTCCTCCACGCCGAGCTCCCGGATGGCGAGGATGTGCAGCACATACGCGGTCAGGGCCGTCATGCCGACGGCGCACACGGGGGTGGTGAGGCGTCCGAAGCGCGGCAGCCGGTCCATGGCCGTCACGCACGCCACCACAACCAGCAGCGCGACACCGGTGTTGCCGAGGATGGAGAAGGTCGTCTGACTGTGCGGCGCGCCCACCAGGAGCCAGACCGCCGGGGTGTCGTCGACGATGTGGCCGACGGTGTCGGACCACCAGGCCCAGGCGGCCGAATCGCCGTCCGTGGCGGCGGCGACGGTGGCCTGCGCGTGCGGGACGAGGCGGAGAGCCAGCCAGGAGCCGCCGTAGCCGAGTACGGCCAACACGCCGCCGGTGACGGCCAGTTGGGAGCGGACCATACTCCGGGTGAGGTCGAGGCGGGCCACCGCCATCCCCGCGAGCATGAACGACATCCAGGTGAGCACGGGGTATTCGCCCGTGAACAGCAGTTCCATGAAGCCGTCCGTGTCGCCGACCCGGGCCAGCGGGTCCCAGGCGACGACCGTGTCCACCCAGTCGCCGTTCTCGATCAACAGCCTTGTCACGTACAGGATTTGGGGCATGACGAGCGCACCCAGGGCGGCGAGGAGCGCGAGCGTCCGGGCCCCCAGCCGGTACAGCGGGAGGACGGCGAGGAAGGTCAGCCCGTAGAAGGCGAGGATCACGTCGACATCGGTGTCGAGGCCGGTCAGGGCGAACCCCAGGACGATCAGGACGAGGGAACGGATGGCCATCCGGGCCACCGCCTGCCGTCCGGCGCGCCCGGTGCGCGGGTGCGGGCGGCCGGTGATCAGTACGAGGGTGAAGCCGGCGAGCAGCGCGAACAGCGCGGAGGAACGGCCCCGCGCCAGCTCCATGACGAAGCCCAGCGGTCCGCCGGCCGCCGGGTCGGGGCCGACGTGGGCGGCGTACATTCCGAAGACCGCGAGCCCACGGGCCAGATCGATGCCGACCAGCCGCCCGGTGGACGGCCTCTCGGAGACCGGGGCGGCTGTGGGGGTGGTGGCCGGCTTGGACGACAGGTCCGATGACGTGTCTGGTGTCATGGCCTTCAGAGTCGGGGGCGCGAGGGGCGCGTTGCCATCCGGCGGGTGGCTGGAAGGTCCCCGCCGACCAGCCGGAGTCGCCCCCGCCAGGTGACCGGATACCGGGAGGAATGGGAACCCGGCGGCGACTTTGGACGTCGTAGGAGTTCCAGGAGAAGTCCAGTGGTGGTCCGACGGCGAGCGGGGCACAGGTGATCCGGGTACTGGTGGTCGACGACGAAGCTCTGATCCGCACGGGCTTCGAGCACATCCTCAGCTCCGCGGACGACATCGACGTGGTGGCCGCGGTCCCCGGCGGCCGGGCGGTCCACGCCGTACGGGAGCTGCGCCCCGAGGTGGTCCTGCTGGACATCCGTATGCCGGACGTGGACGGGCTCACCGTCCTCGCCGAACTCAGGAGACTCCCCCGCCCTCCCGTGGTGGCCATGCTGACCACCTTCGACATGGACGAGTACGTGGCGGCCGCCCTGCGCTCGGGGGCCGCCGGCTTCCTGCTCAAGGACACCGACCCGGAGCAACTTCCGGATCTGGTACGGACATTGGCGGCCGGCGGGGTCGTACTGTCGTCCCGCGTGACCCGTACCGTGGTGGACGGTTATCTGAACAACGGCCCCCTGGAGGCCGCCGTCCGGCTCGTCGAGCGGCTCACCGAACGCGAGCGCGCCGTTCTCGTCCTCATCACCGAGGGGCTGTCCAACACCGACATCGGTGACCGGATGCATCTGAGCACGGGGACGGTCAAGGACCATGTGAGCGCGCTCCTCACCAAGTTGGAGGTGAGCAGCCGGGTGCAGGCGGCCCTGCTGGCAGAGCGCGCGGGCCTGCTCAGGCCGTCGCGCTCCGTCGGCGGCGAACGGGAGGGCGGATGAGGCCCCCCACCCGCACCCCGCACGGGCCGGCGATGGACGCCGCGCTGGTCGCGGCCTCGCTGCTGGACGTGTGGATCCATGACGTGGGCACCCATCACCCCCGGGAGCTGGCCGCCGCCCTGCTCGCGACCTTCGCGCTCGTCATGCGCCGCCGGCTGCCGCTGCCGACCTTTCTGCTCACCCTGCCGACCGCCCTGTTCACGGACGCGGTGTTCGCCACGCTGGTGGCGCTGTACACCCTCGCCTCGCGCACCCATCACCGGGTGCCGCTGGCCGTGTGCGCGCTGGGGTTCACGGTCTGCGACCTCACCTGGTGGTCGTGGCCGTCACCGGAGTTCGCCGACCTCGACGGCCGCCAGGCCCTGATCCCGCTCTCCTACAGCGTGGCGCAGGCGACCGCGCCCCTCTTCCTCGGGCAGCTCGTCCAGGCTCGCCGGGAGCTGTCTTTGCGTCTGGCAGAGGTCTCCGAGGTGAAGGAGCACGAGCGGCTGCTGGTCGCGCAGGGCGTCCTGGCGAAGGAACGCGCCCAGCTCGCCCGGGAGATGCACGACGCCGTCTCCCACCAGGTCAGCCTGATCGCCGTGCGTGCCGGGGCCCTCCAGGTGGGCAGCCGGGACCCCGACGCGAAGGAGGCGGCGGCCACGATACGGCTGCTCAGCGTGCAGACCCTGGACGAGCTGCGGCACATGGTGGGCATACTGCGCGCTTCCGGCAGCCGCCCCACCGAACTCACCCCGCAGCCCTCCCTCGCCGATCTCGACCGGCTCGTCACCGGCAGCGGCATCGACACCGACCTGCGCACGGACCTGCCGGCCGACCTCCCGCCGCCCGTCCAGCGCGCCGTCTACCGCACCGTGCAGGAAGCCCTCACCAACATCCGCAAGCACGCCCCCGGCGCCACGGCCACCATCCGCGTCCACCAGCGCGACGGCACCCTCCGCGCGAGCGTCACCAACACCGCGCCCAGCCGCCCGGCCCTCTCCCTGCCGGGCGCCCACCACGGTCTGATCGGCCTGCGTCAGCGAGCCGAACTCCTCGGCGGAACGGTCACGTCCAGGCACCTGAGGGACGGGGGCTATGAGCTGCGACTGGAGCTGCCGGTGAACGGGGCGCCATGAGCCGTTCCAGGGCTGGTCAGCGGCACGAGTCACCGGGACGATCCTGAGTACGCCCGCCCGGACACGACCCATCGGCCGACAGGCCCCCGGCCGACGGGCAGTTGGACTCACCGACCGGCAGAGCAGTCAGGGAGACCCATGATGAAGGCCATCGTCCAGGACGCCTACGGCTCCGCCGACCTCCTGCACCTGCGCGACATCGAACGCCCCGCACCCCGCGCCGACGAGGTCCTCGTCGAGGTGCGCGCCGCCGGCGTCGACCCGAGCGTCTGGCACCTCATGACGGGACGCCCGTACGTGGCCCGTCTGAGTCCGCAGATCGGTCTGCGCAGGCCCACCCACCGCGTCCGGGGGTGGGACGCCGCCGGACATGTCGCGGCGGTCGGCGCCGAGGTGACCCGGTTCAAGCCCGGTGACGAGGTCTTCGGCAACTGCGAGGGCTCCTTCGCCGAGTACGCCCGCGCCAAGGAGGAGCAGTTGGCGCACAAGCCCGACGGCTTCACCTTCGAACAGGCCGCGGCCCTTCCCGTCTCCGGTGTCACCGCCCTCCAGGCCCTCGACACGGCCCGTCCGCGGCCCGGTCAGAAGGTGCTCGTCATCGGCGCCTCCGGCGGCGTGGGCACGTACGCCGTCCAACTCGCCGTCCATTACGGCGCCCACGTCACCGGTGTCTGCGGGCCCACCGGCACCGGTCTCGTTCGTTCGCTCGGCGCCGCCGAGGTCATCGACTACACCCGCGAGGACATCACCGACCGCCCGGTCCGCTACGACTTCGTCCTCGACGCAGCGGGCAACCGCCCCCTCTCCCAGCTACGCCGCGTCCTCGCGCCACGCGGCACCGTCGCCTTCGTCGGCGGCGAGAACGGCGGACCTCTCCTCGGCGGCATGGACCGCTGGGCACGCGGACTGATTCTCTCCCTCCTCGTACGCCAGACGTTCCGCCCCGTCTTCGCGGTCACCCGCCGCCAGGACCTGCTGACCCTCAAGCAACTCGCCGAGACCGGCGCGCTCACTCCCGTCATCGACCGCGCCTATCCCTTGGGGGAAGCTGCCGCAGCCGTCCGTCACCTGGAGTCGGGCCACCCCCGGGGCAAGCTGGTCGTCACGATCTGACCGGTCGCCGGGGTAGTGGGCGGAATCAGCCTGCGTCGCGGTCGCAGGAGAGGCTCTCGATCTCCACCGCGTCGGCCATCGCCTGCATGCCGGTGTCGTTGGGGTGCACATGATCGCCGTTGTCGAAGAACGGCAGGATGCGCTCGTGGTCGTAGGGGCTGCGCAGAACGCGGTCGAAGTCCGCCACGGCGTCGAACTCGCCGCTCTGGCGGATGAACGCGTTGACCTCCTGCCGTACGGCCTCGGCCGGCGCGTCCCACTCGTACCAGCCCTTGAAGGGCCCGACCGTCGCCCCGACGACGCACACACCGGCCGCGTGCGCGCGGTCGATGATCCGGCGGTAGCCGTCGATCAGCTCCCCGGCCGTGACACCGGTGTGTGCCTTGATGTCGTTGACGCCCTCGAAGAGGAGGACCGTGCGGACGCCGGGGTGGGAGAGCACGTCCCGGTGCAGTCTGTTGAGGGCGCCCTGCCCGGCTCCGTCCGCGAGGACCTTGTTGCCGGAGATCCCCTCGTTGGCCACGCCCTTGATGTCCGTGTCGGGGTCGGCCTGGAGACGGCGGGCCAGGTAGTCGGGCCAGCGGCGGTTCTTGTCGGTGGTGGACTGCCAGCCGTCGGTGATGGAGTCGCCCAGGGCGACGACCGCTCCGACGTCCGGGGCTGTCCGTACGGTGACGGCGTCGAGGTAGAACCAGGAGCCGGTGGTTCCGGTCCAGTTGTCCGGGCCCTCCTGAGCCGCGTGATCGCCTGCGGCGGTGTAGGACGTCTGCATGGCCATGCCGTGCCCCGTTGCCGGGCCGCCGGCCTCGGCCACGTACAGGCTGACCACCAGCGAGGTCGCGGCCGGCAGCCGTCCGGGGAGCGGATCGCTGAGCACGCTCGCACCGGCGGGTACGGTCACGGACCGCTCGCCGCCGAACGTGAGCGGCCGGTTGCTGCCCCGCACCAGGGCGGCACCCTCCTTCTGCACGCCCGCGTACGCCCTGCCGAAGGTCAGGGGCCGGTCGCCGAAGGCGTTGGAGAGACGAACGCGTAGATGGGTTCCACCGGCGCTGGTCCGCACGACGAGCCGGTGACTGCGGTCCGAGACCGCCTCGCCCATACGGTCGGCGCTCGCACCCCAGGTGACGACCTCGTGCGTCGCGGCAGTCGAGGCAGGGGCAGCCGTCACCGGCACGGTCAACAGCTGCATGGCGGCGGTCAGCACGACGACCGCCAAGGCGAGTCGCCGCAGGATGCCCGCGAGCCGGGGACTGTGTCGAGGCATCGCTTCACCGCCCCAGGTCGCGCAGGGTCACGGACCGGCCGGGTGACAGGGTGACCTTCCGGGATCTCTCCCCGTAAGCCACCGTGGTCGTACGACCGCCGACGCTCGTCACCGTGACCTCGGTGGGCCTGCCGTCCTGCCAGCGCAGGTCCACGGTGAAGCCACCGCGAACGCCCACGCCCGTGATCGATCCGGACGCGGCCCAGGCGTCGGGCAGCGCGGGCAGCAGCTCGACATGGCCGGGACGGGAGTACACCAGCATCTCGATCATCGCGGCGGGCGTACCGAAGTTGCCGTCGATCTGGAAGATGCCCCGGCCCCGCTCGACCTCGTAGATGTCGAACAGGTTGGGCGCGGTGCCGTTGGCTCCACCGGTGGAGGGCCGCAGGTTGTTCACGACGAGTCGGTAGGCCTTGTCGGCGTCCTTCAGCCGGGCCCAGCACAGGCCGCGCCAGGCGTTCGCCCAGCCGAAGCTCTCCATGCCGCGCGCGGTGAGCAGCGCGGTCGCGCCCTCGACGATCTCCTCGGGGGTGGAGCCGTCCGGGCGGATCCGGTCGCCGGGGAACAGCTGGACGAGGGGGGACAGATGCCGGTGGGTGGTCTCCCCCAGGTTGTCGGGGGACATCCACTCCTCCAGCCAGCCGGTCTTCGCGCTCACCCCCGGCAGATGGAGCCGTCGCTGCAGTCCGGCGACAGTCCGGGCGTACGCGGTGTCCCTGCCCAACACCTCGCACGCCGTGCGGTAGTTGGCGAACAGGGCCCAGACCAGCTCCTGGGCGTAGGTGATGCCCTTGGCGTCGAGCGGGCCGTGCTCGGGCGACCAGTCGCTGTCGGCGACGAGGACGTCCCGCTGCTCGCCGGTGACCGGGTCCGTGACCGTCGTCGTCAGCAGCCTCGCCTCCCAGAACTCGCAGGCCCCCTTGAGCATCGGGTGGATACGGGCGAGATGGGTGCGGTCCTGGGTGAACTCGTAGTGCTCGTAGAGGGAGTTGCACAGCCAGGCGTTGCCTGCGGGATGCCACCACCAGCCCATGCCGCCGTGGATGTTGGTGGAGATGGCGACCGTCCAGCCCGCGAGCTTCCCGGTGGAGTTGCGGTAGCGGTTGCGGGGGTCGTTGAAGCGGGTGCGGGTGAGTTCGGTCCAGGAGGGCAGCTGGGCCAGGCAGTAGTCGGTGAAGGCGTCGAAGCAGTCGGACAGGGCGGCCCGGTCGGCCATCCAGTAGTTCATCTGGATGTTGATGTCGGTGTGGTAGTCGCCCATCCAGTCGGGGTGGTTGCCGTCGAGCCACAGGCCCTGGAGGTTCAGCGGCAGACTGCCGCGCGAGCCGGCGATCATGAGGTAGCGCCCGAACTGCAGGTAGGCCGCTTCGAGTTCGGGATCGGGCGTGCCGTCGGTGTGCCGTGCCCGGATCCGCTCCCAGGTGTCCATGCCGCGTTGCAGTGCGCTGGAGGTGCCGAGCGACACGTCCATGCGCTCGAACAGCTTGCGGTGGTCGGCGACATGGGTGTGCAGCAGGGTGGTCGGCGAGTGTTCGGCTGCGTCGAGGACTTTGCTGCGGGCGAGTCTGCGCGGGTCGAGCGACGGGGCGCGGTAGTCGGTGGCCGGGTCGGGCGCGTAGTTCGTGCCGCCGGCGACGATCACGGTCAGACTTCTGCAGTTCCGGAAGGAGATCCGCGCCTCGTCGACGGCGACGGCTCCTCCGCTGCCGTACGCGGTGACGGCCGCCCCGTACCGCAGCCGGTTCGCGAACTCCGCGCCGAAGGACACGAGCCGTCCCGCCGGTACGCCTGTGGTGGTCTCGCCGTGGGTGCCGTCG
Source organism: Streptomyces sp. NPDC057474 (assembly GCF_042802555.1). Taxonomy (NCBI): domain Bacteria; kingdom Bacillati; phylum Actinomycetota; class Actinomycetes; order Kitasatosporales; family Streptomycetaceae; genus Streptomyces; species Streptomyces sp. NPDC057474. The sequence continues at coordinate 49,048 of NZ_JBHVDX010000026.1, forward strand.
AGGCTGATGTCGCCGGTGTAGCGCCCGCCGCCGTCCTGGGTGAAGTGCAGGACGATGACGTCGTCGGACGCGCCGGCGAACATCTGGCGCCGGTAGGTCACGCCGGAGCGCACGTAGGAGGCGGTGACCAGGCCCTGGCGGAGGTCGAGGGCGCGCCGGTAGCCGGAGACGGCCGAGAGGTCGTGGTCGGGGATGTCGACGGTCAGCTCGGCCAGCAGGGTGAACGAACCGAAGTTCTCGCGGGCGTAGGGGAATTGGCCGTCGTCGTCCAGGGTGGAGTTGAGATCTCCGGTCCACAGGGTGGCATCGGTGATGAACAGCCGCTCCCGGCCCGGGTCGTTGCTCACGAGCGCCCCGAGGCGGCCGTTGCCGACCGGTAGACCCTGGGTGATCATCGAGCCGTCGTCGGCGGGGGCCTGCCACCACAGTTCGGTGGTGGCGTCGGCGTCCTCGGGCAGCATCGGGGACTCGACGGGTCTCGCGGGTGCGGCGGAGGCGGTGAAGGCGGGCAACCCGCCGAGGGCGGCCAGGGCTCCGCCCGCGGCGGCGAAGGAGAGAAGGCCGCGTCTGCCGGGGAGGGGTCCGGACGAATCGGGGCGTGGGGTGTCCATGGATGCGCTCCAATGGGGGTCGGCCGTCAGGACGGGTTCGGTACGTCGATCCGGTCGATGTCCGGGGCGTAGCCGTCGCCGCTGTCGAAGCTGACGGTGTTGGTGCCGGCCTTCAGGTTGAGCGGCACACTCACCGTCTCGACGGTCCCCCAGTCGCCCGTGGAGGGGAACTTGTGGCTGGTGGCGCCCCCGCCGTTGGCGGAGATCCGTACGGATCGCGCGTCACCGCTGACGTAGGCGACGTCGACGACGTACCGTCCGGCCTTCGCGACCGTGACGCCGTTCATGGTGAGCTTGCCGCCGAGGTAGAGGTTGCCGACCTTCCTGTCCCCGGAGCAGGCGCCGCAGTCGGCCACCGAGGCGTTGCCGGCGAGGGTGTTGGTCCCCGCCTCCGCCTCGTAGGCCGTCTTCGTCAGGGCCGGGCCCTGCGGGGTGACGGTGAACAGCCGCGAGCCGTGCGCGGGCAGCGCCTGTGTGATCTTGTCTCGGTACGTGCCGAGGTTCTCGCGGTTCCACAGGTCTCGGACCTTTGCCTTGCCGGAGAAGCCGAGGGCGGACCAGTCGGCGGTCACGGAGGCGGGCGCCTCCCCGAGGTTGAACAGGGCGACCGTGAAGCTCCCGTCGGGGTTCTTCGCCGCCCAGACCTGTTGGTCGTCGGAGGGGGTGAGGGGCCTGGCGGGCGGGGTGCCGCCCTGGTTGACCGCGATGACCTCCTTGTTGGTGAGCAGGGAGAGCCCGTAGGAGTCGAGGCGCGTCAGGTCGTCACCCGTGTAGAGGGGCGACTTGGCGATGGCCCACAGGGTGGCGTAGCTCTGCCGTTCGGCTTTGGTGAGCCCGTCCATCGCGCCGTTGCCGACGTTGAGGGAGTCCAGGTCGTTCCAGCCGCCGGGGCCGGCGTGGCGGGTCCAGGCGGGGGTGTCGTCCCAACGGTCCTCGACGGAGTTCTCCCAGGTGACCAGCGTGTTGCAGTAGCACTCGACGTCGGTGTCGATGCGCCAGCCGTTGGAGTACCGCTTCCAGTCGGCGACATGGCCGATGTCGAGGGACCAGGACAGTTCGAGGTGGATCGGCCGGCCGGTGGCGGCGATCGCCTTCTGCCAGGCGGCGACGTCGGCGACGTTGTCGTAGTTCTCCCCGCTCTTGAACGAGCCGGGCCCGACACCGTCCAGCTTGAGGAAGTCATAACCCCAGTCGGCGAACAACTGGGCCTGGGAGTCGATGTACTTCTGGGCGCAGGGCCGCGAGAAGTCGATCTTGTACGCGCTGTCCCAGCCGTTGGTGGTGCGCAGGTCGCCGTGGACGATGTCGGCGGTCGTACAGCCCTCGGCGTGCCAGAGAGGCACCTTTCCCTCGCCGTACGCCTCCTTCTCCAGCCCGACCGGCAGATAGATGCCCGCCTTCAGCCTCTTGGCGTGGAGGTCGTCGGCGACGGCCTTCATCCCGCGTGGGAAGCGCCCGGGATCGGCGGCCTGTCTGCCGTACTCGTCGAATCGGGGCTTCCAGTCCATGTCCCGCCACCAGCCGGCGTCGATGTTGACGTACTCGTAGCCGTACGGCTTGAGCTTGGCGGCGAGGGCGTCGGCCTGCTTCAGGACGTTCTTCTCGGTCAGATAGCTGTAGTCCCCGTCGGGGTTGAGGCCCGGGTACTTGGAGGACTGCATGCTCCAACTCGTCCAGCCCATGTACGGCTTGGCCGCGGGCGGCGGTGAAACGGCCTCCGTGGCAGTGGAGTCCGTGGCCGTGGAGTCCGTGGCCGTGGCGGCGGGGGTGAGCGCCGCGAGGCCCGCGGTGAGGGCCAGGACGAGCAGGGTCCTGCTGGTGCGACGGGCACGGCGGGGGGACAACCGCATGGGTGCTACCTCCGGATCATTGAAGGATTATGGAGGACTATGGCGTGCTCATGACACAGAAGGAGCGTGGCCGGACCTCCGCGCAATGCGGCTCCGCGGCGTCATCCCTGCTCCTTGGGCGCGTCCGAGCGGATGAAGGACTGGATGGCGGTGGCCGCCGCCCCACGCGCCCACGCCTCGAAGGGCAGCGGGTGCGTCCTGAGGTCGCATCGCGCGGCGGTGCCGAACGCCGAGTCGGCGAAGGCGCCCTTGATCTGCTCGGCGAACAGGTCGTAGGCGGCGAGCCCTTCGCCGGAGATGATCACGCGTTCGGGCCCGAGCAGATTGACCACGGAGCCGATGGCCCGTCCGATGACCGCGCCGGCGCGCGCGTACACCTTCCGGGCTCCGGGATCACCGCGATGCGCGAGTTCCAGGGCCTCGGCCGCGTCCGCGACGTCCCTCCCCGTCTCCGCCCGTACGTCGCGCACGATCGCCGACTCGGAGGCGATGGCCTCCACACAGCCCCGGTTGCCGCAGTGGCAGCGCGGGCCCGCCGGGTCGAGGGAGAGATGGCCGATCTCACCGGCCACGCCGTGCGCGCCGGAGACGACCCGGCCGCCCACGACGAGTCCGCATCCGATGCCGGCCCCCACCGTCACCAGGGCGAAGTCGGACAGGCCCACACCCGCGCCGAACCACTGCTCGGCGCCGGTGAGCGCGCGGACGTCGTTGTCGACGGTGACCGGCAGACCGATGGTCATGGCGGCGAGGTGCGCGAGCGGGACGTCCCGCCACTCCAGGAACGGGGAGTACCGCACCATGCCCTCGGCCCGGTCGACATCGCCGGAGACGGCGATCCCCACGCCCCTGACCGACACCCCGAACTCCTCGGCCTCGATGAGCAGTTCGAAGGCCAGGTCGCTCAGGGTGGCGAGTACGCCCGCGGGTCGTCGGTCGCCCAGCGGGGTGTGCCGGGCGACCCTGATGCGGCAGCACAGATCGGTCAGTACGGCGATGACCTCGTCGCCCGTCACCTTGACCCCGATGAACAGCGCGCGCCCGCCTGCCACCCGCACCGGGTTGGCCGGCCGGCCGAGCACCGGCCTCGACTCCCCGTCGACGTCCTCCACCAGGTAGCCCGTCTCGATCAGGGGCCGGACGGCCTTGGTCACCGCCGCCGGGGACAGGGCGGCCCGCCGTGCGATCTCCGCCCGCGTGAGCGGGCCGTGGGAGAGCACGATGGTGAAGACCTGGGCGGCGGCCGGCGTATGGGCCGGGAACGCCTCCGAGAACGGGGTCGGGCGCATGTCCGGGAACGTACGGCCACTTATTTTCTGTTGTCAATAAAAGAAGCACGATTACAGGTGATGGAGCATCAAGGACCACGGCCGGGCAGGCGGTCGTGGGGCGCTACTCGTGCCTCGCCCCGGAAAGGCTGCGCCGAAGGACCAGCGAGCCGAGGCGGCACCCCCGCCCCGGCCCGGCGGCGCGCTACGCGACGCCGACGGGCTGAGCCCGGACCCCGCTTCGCCCCGTCAAGCGGAACGTTTCATCCAATCGATCAAGCCGGTCCGGCCACGCCGAACGATCCGAACGGTCCGCCCTGTCCAGTCGATCCGGCCTGTCCAGCCGGTCCGAACGGTCCATCAGGTCCCTTCGATCCGTCAGGTCGCTTCGATCCGTCAGGTCGCTTCGATCCGTCAGGTCGCTGCGGTCCGTCAGGTCGCTTCGGTCCGCCCAGTCCACCCGGTCCGTCCGCAGCGCGAGGACGCCCGCGCGCAGTGCGGTCACGATGAGATGCGTACGGTTCTTCGCGCACAGCTTCTCCCGGAGGCTGCGCATGTGGGATGCCACCGTGCGGGGTGAGATCGACAGCTGATGGGACATGTCCGCGTCCGACATACCGTGGGCTGCCAGAAGAAGGATCTCCATTTCCCGGGCGCTGAGTCGGCCGGAGCTGTCCACTGCCATGGGTGCCTGCCTTGTTCGGAGGGGGTCGAGGACCGGTGTGTCGTCCGTGTGGTGCGGCTGTGACTCTTCCGTGACACCCGGGCCCCGGCCATCGACCATTCGACCGATACCCGGCAGTAGTCATCGGCCGATCGGCCTCGGTCCTTCCGCCCGCCGCGGAACTTTCGCCGGGAACGCGCCAACCGCCCGATTCGCCACGGCCGTTCGGCCGCCGGCTTCCGCGGACGGCCGGACCGGCCACGTAATCCATGGCATGCTCGGCCGCGTGAGCAGCACCCCCACACGCGTGATGATTGCCGACGATCAGGATCTGGTCCGGGCCGGTTTCCGTCTCATCCTCGATGCCCAGGAGGGCATCGAGGTGATCGGAGAGGCCGCCGACGGGCTCGCGTGCGTGGAGTTGGCGCGCGCGTTGCGGCCGGATGTGTGCCTGGTGGACGTCCGTATGCCGAAGCTGGACGGGCTGGAGGTGACCCGGCTGCTGTCCGGCCCTGGGGCGACGCATCCGACCCAGGTCGTGGTGGTCACCAGCTTCGACCAGGACGACTACCTCAACATCGCGCTGCGCAACGGCGCTTGCGGCTTCCTACTGAAGGACGCCGCGCCCGCGTTGCTGATCGAGGCGGTGCGGGCGGCGGCGCGTGGGGACGCGCTGGTCTCGCCCGGAGTGACGGTCCGGCTGCTGAAGCAGCTGGAGGAGCGGGCGTCGGCACCGGCGGACGGCACCGGTGTACCCGAATCGTCGCTCAGCGCCCGGGAGTTGGAGGTCGCCCGGCTGGTCGCGGTGGGCCGGACCAATCAGGAGATCAGCGACGAGCTGTGTCTGTCCCTGTCCACCGTGAAGACGCATCTGGGCCACATCCACCACAAGCTGGGCGTGCGCAACCGTGTCGAGGTGGCCGCGTGGGCCTGGGCCAACGGAACCGTCCGGACCAGACGTTGACGGAGATTCCGTGAACACCATGTAGTCGATCTGTGTCGCTCCCCACAGATCGATCCACCGTCTGCCAGCGAGGCATGTCCATGCCTAGCCTGCTTTTCTATGACAACTTCGTCACTCGCGGCGCTCTCGGCACGAGCGACCCAGCCGCACCTGGGCCCCCCTCGGTTACCCGTGCGGGGGCTGAACCACCGCGCCCTGTACCTGGCTCTGGGCATGCTGTGGCTGCTCGACGTGGGCATCATCGGGTCGCAGCAACAGGGCCTTCTCGACTGGTTGCCTCTCGTGACGGGCCCCATCGCCCTGGCTCTGGTGCTGGTGCCCGATTCGCGACTGAGCATCGAGCGGCGTACGGGTTTCTGCGCGGCCTTCTCGACGGCGGTGACGCTGGGCACCTCCCTGATGGGGTGGGCCATGCCCGAATGGGGGCTGCTGGAGACGGCGTGCATGCTGGTCCTGCTCGCCCGCACCTGCCGCAATGTCACCCGGCCCGGCGTCGCCCTCGCGCTGGCCGCCGCGATGGGGGCCAGCGTCATCGACGAACCCCTGCGCACCGGGGGTACGGGAATCACCCTGACCTACCCCTTCCTGCTGACTTTCGCGGTCGGCGGGGCCGTCGGAGCGGGCTGCTATCTGCGCACCCTGGACGCCCGGCGCCGCCGTACGATCGCCGCCGTACGGCTCGCCGAGCGGATACAACTCGCCCGGGAACTTCACGACTTCGTCGCCCATCACGTGACGGGCATCATCGCGCAGGCACACGCCGCCGGTGTGGTCCACGAGAGTTCGCCCCATCAGGTCGGCCCCATCCTGAGCAACATCGCCGAGGCCGGGCAGCGGACCATGGACTCCATGCGCCGTCTGATCCGGGTGCTGCGCGAGGACGGCGAGCAGACCTCCATCGAGCGCCCCGAGGAGCCGTACGCCGAACTCACCAAACTGGTCTCGGCGTTCAGCGGCCAGGGTGACGGATCGACCGCCCAGCTGGAGATCACCGGAGTCGCCCGGAGGAGCGAACTGCTGCCCGAGGTGGGCTCCGCGGTCCATCGCGTGGTGCAGGAGGCGCTGACCAACGTACGGCGGCACGCGCCGGGCACCCAGGCGACCGTGCGCGTCCATCGCACCCGCGACGACCTGCTCCGGGTCGACGTGTACAACGACGGGCCCGAGCGGCGGATCTCCCGCCCCACGGGAGGCCGGGGCGGCTACGGCCTGATCGGGCTGCGCGAGCGGGCGGAGGCGGTCGGCGGCTCCCTGGCGGCGGGCCCCGCCGACGACGGTGGCTGGTGGCTCATCGCCCATTTCCCGGTACTCACGGAAGCCGCACTCCAGAACGCCGAAGAATCCGCCGGCGCGGGCCCGGCATCCCGCCGACCGTCCGGACGCCATGCCAAGCCGAATGCGCATACGGAGCCCGAACCGGACATGAGTTGGGACGCGGGTTAGGGCGATCCGGGGCGTGAATTAGGCAATTCTGCGAATCGCGCCGGACCGGCCCACCCCCTAATGTCGGAGACCCAAAGGCGCCGGGACGGCCTTCTCACGTCCCGCAGAGTGGTGAACCGGCCCGGACCGGGCCCTGTCGAGGGCCCGGTCCACCGTTTCCCGTCCGCCACTTCGCGAACCGACGGACCGGTGCCCATCGCCGAGGAGGCGCAGGAGACGTATGACTACGGCCGTAGTGGTGGGCAGCGGCCCGAACGGTCTCGCGGCCGCCGTGGCCCTCGCCCGCGAAGGCATCGAGGTCACCGTCCTCGAAGCCGCCGACACCATCGGCGGCGGCACCCGCACCAGCGAACTGACCCCGGGCCTCCTGCACGACCACTGCTCCGCCACCCACCCCATGGCCGTCGGCTCCCCTTTCCTACAGAGCCTCGACCTCGGCCGCCACGGCCTCACCTGGTGCCTGCCGGACATCGACTGCGTGCATCCGCTGGACTCCGGCGAGGCCGGGGTCCTGCACCGGTCGGTCGATGAGACAGCCGACGGACTCGGTGGCCGGGACGGCCGCAGATGGCGGCGGGTGTTCCGGCCGCTCGTGGACGGCTACGACGCGCTCGCCGAGGACCTCATGCGCCCGCTCGCGCACCTGCCGCGCCATCCGCTGCGCCTGGCCGTCTTCGGCCCGCAGGCCCTACTGCCCACCGCCGCGGTGGCCCGTCTGTGGCGGTCGGAGAGCGCCCGCGCACTCTTCGCCGGGGTGGCCGCGCACGCGTTCCGCCCGTTCGGCCGCCCGGCGAGCGCCTCGATCGGCCTGACGATCATCGCCGCAGGTCACCGGTACGGCTGGCCGGTGGCCGCGGGCGGTTCCCGGGCGATCAGCGACGCGCTCGCGGCGCAACTCGCGGAGTTCGGCGGCCGGATCGAGACGGGTGTACGGGTGCGCTCCCGGGCCGACCTGCCCCCGGCCGACATGGTCCTCTTCGACCTCGCCCCACGCGCGGTCGCCGACATCCTGGGCGACCTGCTGCCCGGGCGGGTGGCTCGCGCCTATCGCCGATACCGCCACGGCCCCGGCGCCTTCAAGGTCGACTTCGCCGTCCAGGACGGTGTGCCCTGGACCAACGAGGCGGCCCGCCGGGCCGGCACCGTCCACCTCGGCGGGAACTACGCGGAGGTCGCCGCCACCGAGCGGGCGATCCACACCGGCCGCATGCCGGAACGGCCGTTCGTCCTCGTCGGGCAGCAGTATCTGGCCGATCCGCGGCGTTCGAAGGGCGACATCCACCCGGTCTGGACGTACGCACACGTCCCGCACGGCTACGACGGTGACGCCACGGAGGCGGTCGTCGCGCAGATCGAACGGTTCGCCCCCGGATTCCGCGAGCGGGTCCTGGACATGGCCGTCCGCCCGCCGGCCGGCTTCGAGGAGTACAACCCGAACTACGTCGGTGGTGACATCGTCGCCGGGGCGAACACCGCCTTCCAGCTCGTCATGCGCCCCCGCGCCGCGCTCGACCCCTACAGCACCGGCGTACCGGGCATGTACATCTGCTCGGCGGCAACGCCACCGGGAGCCGGCGCCCACGGCATGTGCGGCGCGAACGCGGCCGCGTCGGCACTGCGCCGGCTTCGCCGACTTCGTTTTTGATCCCTTTTCCAGAACGGCCCGGACCACACGGTCCGGGCTTTTTTAGCGGCGCCCGAACAAGTGTGAACCCCGCCACTCTCAAATTCGTCAATTTTCTGGATGTGAGCTTCCTGTGGGCGCCCGTAGTGTTCTTTCTCGAAGGGCACGGAAAAAGGTTCTCCGAAGCCCTCGAAACGAAAGGGAAAAACAAATGAGCAGCATTGCGAAGGCGATGGACCGCATGGACCTCCCCGTGGAGGGCGTCATCCTCGCGTCCGCTCGTCCCACCCTCGGTACCCCGCGCATCGGCCGGGTGAACGGCGCCAACGCACTCAACGCGCTCGCCGCCCTGGGGGACCTGGCTCAGGTCGCCGGCGGTGTCGGCCAGGTGGTCGGCGCGGCCAGCGCGGTGGAGGCCAACAACGCCGCGGTGGACGCCAACAACGCCGTCGCGAACGCCGCGAACGCCCAGGCCGCGGCGGCGGGCGGCGCCGTCTGATCCGCTCCGCACAGCCTCACTCCCCGCGGCTGTCAGGAACTGATCGCGTAAGTGCATAAAAACTGCCGGGCCAGAGGTGTGTTCTGGCCCGGCAGTGTGCCCTAAGGCAAAAAATCGCAACCAGAGGCTACCACGAAAGAGGGGCCCGTGAAATTCAGCGGAAAAATTCCTCCCGTAGTTCCGGGAAAGATCACCTCTGCGGTGTTCGGACCGGCTCCGGTCGGCAGGGATCGCGCCATCGGTATGTCCGAGCGACTGGCCGCCGTGTCCAGCCTGCAGTCCTCCCTGGAGTACCTGACCCAGCGCAAGGACATCGAAAAGGGCGGCATGAACGACTGGGAGGTCGCCCGGCAGTACCTGGCCGGAGCCGGCCCCCTGACACGCCGTCTGGTCGACGGCGTCAGCGGGGTGCGGACCACGACCGCCCTGCACGTCGCCCGCTCCGCCGTGGCCCTCGGCATGCTGCTGCCCGGCGACTCCCGCTGGCGAGGCGCCGGCAACCTCTTCCTCGGTGCGTCGTCCGCCCTGCTCTCACCGCGCCACCACTACGGCGGCGACGGCTCCGACCAGGTGGCCACGCTGGTACAGCTGGCCACCGGCGCCGCCCGTGTGGTGCCCTCACCAGCGGCCAAGGACGCGCTGCTGTGGTACGCCGCCCTCCAGGCCAACATGGCCTACGCGGTGTCCGGCTGGGTCAAGCTCTTCGGCAAGCCCTGGCGGGACGCGTCCGCTCTCGGCGGAGTGATGCGCACCCGTACGTACGGGCACGAGGGCATGCACCGGTGGACCCAGGAACACCCCAGGACCGCCAAGGTGCTCACACACAGCGTGCTGGCACTGGAGTGCCTCTTCCCGCTCGTCTACGCCCGGGGCGGCAAGCTGACCCGCTCCATGATCACGAGTGCCGCCGCGTTCCATGTGGCCAACGGCTACTTCATGGGTCTCAGTAGGTTCGTGACCGCCTTTCCCGCGTTCCACCCCCTGGTCGCCTACACCGCCGCCCCCCGGTCCCACCCCACTGTCGCCGGCCGCGACGACCGTGCGCTGACCGCCGCGGTCGCCGCGCTCGCGGGCGGCACCGCCGCGGCCGCCGCCACCGCCGTACGACGGCGCCTGCGTGCCACCGAGGGCTGGCACACCTCCCGCACGCTGACCACACGGAGCAAGAACCGGCTCCAGTACGAGGAATACTCGCCGGGCGACCCCGAGCAGCCGGTCGTCGTGCTGGCAAGTGGACTGCTGTCGACCAGTGAGCACTACGCGTGGATGGCCGAGCGCCTGTGTTACGAGACCCGGTACGGGGTCATCACCTACGCCCGCGCCGGATACGCGGGCAGCCGCCGCGGGGCCACCACGGCCTTCCGGCTGTCGGAGTCCGTCCAGGATCTCGTCGACCTCGTGAACGGTGCCGTCGCCCCGCACCGCAAGGTGATCCTCGTCGGCCACTCGATCGGCGGCGAGCTCGCCCGCCGCGCCGCCCGCCACCTGGGCGACCGGCTCCAGGGCATCGTCTACCTCGACTCCTCCCACCCCGGCCAGTTCACCAGCGGACTGGGCGCGAGCGAGAAGGGCCTGGCCGGCAACTTCGCGGCCGTCGGCCGGGCGCTGCGGCTGGGCACCGGCATCCTCCTCACCCGCCCGGTGTGGGTCAGCGAACTGCCGTACGCCTACCGGAAGAAGGTCCTCGCGCAGTACGCGGACGCGCGCATGTGGGAGGCCGCGCGCCGCGAATGGAAGGCGATCCGGGCCGACTTCAAGTCCTTCACCGGCGCGCTCACCCGGATCGAGGGTGTGCCCGCGCTGGTGGTCTCCGCCCAGCGGACCGTTGACCGCAACCCCGAACAACTGCTGCTCCACAAGGAACTCGCCGAGGCGCATGTCGGCGCGCGCACCGAGACCGTGGTCATCGAGGGTGCCACCCACGAGAGCATGCTGATCACCAGCCGCCACGCGAACCAGGTCACGGACCGCGTCATCGCGTTCTTCGACGCCCACGACCGCCACTCCCCCGGTATCTCCTCCGCCGCTCGCCCCGCCCGTCCCGCCCGTCCCACCACCCGGAAGGAGAGCGCTCGATGACGTCGCTGCCGCGTCCGCAGCTGAAGAACGTTTTCACCGGAGAGGGCGCCCCCTGGCGTATCGCCGGAGCCGCCGTGCTCCTGCTCACCCTCGCCGGCCAGCACCCCCACCACGACTTCAGCCGGGTCCGGGCCCGGGACCACTTCTCGCTCCTGCCGAACTGGCGGTTCTTCGCACCGCACCCGGCCATGTTCGACTACCACTTCCTGTACCGCACGGTCAGTGGCGACGGCTCGGCCTCCACGTGGCGCGACGCCAGTGGCATCGTCGACCGCAAGCCCATGCACCTGATCTGGTTCCCGACCCGCCGCGCCGACAAGTCCGTCTTCGACGCGTGCCAGGAGATCCTGCCGCGCCTCGATCAGGGCTTCGCAGCCGCCGCCCACACCCCCGGCTACCGCCTGATAGCCGAGCACGTACGCACCCGCATCGCGGCCGAGGACACACCGGCCGACGACATCAGGGGCTTCCAGTTCGCCCTGGCCTCCGGCACCGGATACGACACGCGCCAGGGCCCCCGGCTCATGTTCGTCTCCCCGTTCGTACCGCTCGACCCGCACGCCCCGAACACACCGCTCTCGCCGTCCTCCCCGGCCGCCTCCGCCAAGTCCGAAGTGAGGGTTTGACCATGAGCCTCGACAACCCGTTCTTCCTCAGCGGCCTCGCGCTGGTCGGAGTCGGTTTCATCAGGGCGGCCCTCCTGTACGTCCAGGTCGTACGGGAGCGCAAGCAGGAGGGTGACGCCGAGTGAGCCCCGCCGGCACGCGACCCCCGGCCAGGCCGCGGGCCGGACACCGGGCGGTCCCCCAGCTTCATCTGCATCTGCTGTGGGGCAAGGGCGCCAAGCCGTGGCGGGCACTCGGCCGACATCGCGGGCTCATCGGACTCGGCATCCTGCTGGGCCTGTTGGGCGCCGCGGCCTCCCTGGCCCAGCCCGCGATCATCGGTGCCCTGGTCGCCTCCGTCGAGCAGCGACAACCGGTGACCGAGCCCATCCTGATCGCCGCGGCCCTGTTCCTCGCCGACGCCGTCCTCGGCGCCCTCCACTCGTACGTCATCGGGCTGGCCGGGGAGAACATCGTCTACGACATCCGCAGCAACCTCGCCTCCCGGCTGCTGCGCTCCCGGTTCCGGGCGTACAGCGGCTGGAAGCAGGGCGACGTGTTCGCCCGGATGGTCAGCGACACGCTCCTCGCCCGCACCACGATGACGCACGCCATCGACAGCATCATCCAGAACGGCTTCCTGGTCGTCGGCGGTATCGCGCTGATGGCCTGGGTCGACGAGGTGCTGCTCCTCGCCACGGTGGGCTGTCTCGGCATCACCAGCGTCATCTCGCTGTGGCTGGCGCGCGGAGTGCGGAAGGTGTCGATCACCAACCAGGCCGACACCGGCAACTTCGGCTCCGCGCTGCTGCGGGTGCTCGGCGCGATGCCGACGGTGAAGGCGTCGCGAGCCGAGGCCCGGGAGGCGGAGGGCATCGCGGACATCGCGAAACAGGCCCGCAAGTCCGGGATCAAGGTGACGGTGCTGTCGTCGCTCCTCGACCCCACCATGAGCATCGGCACCCAGCTCGCCCTGACCGTCGTCATCGCCCTGGGCGCGGCCCGCAGCGCGACCGGCGAGATGAGCGCCGCCGACCTGACGGCGTTCATCCTCTACCTGTTCTATCTGGTGGCCCCGCTGTTGACGCTGTTCACTTCCATTGCCCAGTTCCAAGTGGGCCGGGCGTCGATCGACCGCCTGGCGGAGCTCGGCAAGATCGAGGTGGAGGGCGACCGGCATACGGAGCCCTCGGTCGAGCGGAAGCGCGGCGCCCGCGCGACCAGGGGCGCGTACGACAGTGGCCTCGCCTTTGACAAGGTGGCCTTCGCCTACCCCGGCAGCGACAAGGTCGTCCTCGACGACGTCTCGTTCAGGGTCCCCGCCACCGGGCTCACCGCCGTCGTCGGCCCGTCCGGCGCCGGCAAGAGCACCGTCTTCCAGCTCATCGAGCGGCTCTTCGACCCGGTGTCCGGGGCGATCCGTATCGACGGCACGGACATCACCGACATGCCGCTGAACCAACTCCGGTCCGTCGTCGGGTACGTCGACCAGGACCACACCCTGCTGCGCGGCACCGTCCGGGAGAACCTCATTTACAGCGCGCCGGACGCCGGCGACAAGGACGTCGCCGAAGCGCTGCGCATGGCCAACCTGACCGAGGTGATCGCCGCGCTGCCGCACGGTCTCGACACCGAACTCGGCGACCGCGGCGCCGGTCTGTCGGGCGGTCAGCGGCAACGCCTCGCCATCGCCCGTACGTTGCTGCAGGCGCCCCGGTTCCTGCTGCTGGACGAGGCCACCGCCAACCTCGACACCGAGTCGGAGAACGCGCTGCGCGACAGCATCGCCATGATCTCCGACTTCTGCGCGGTCATCGCCATCGCCCACCGGCTGTCCACCGTCACCGAGGCCCAGCAGATCGTCGTGCTCGACCGGGGCGAGGTGCACGCCGTCGGCACCCACGACGAACTCCACCGGCACAGCGACCTCTACCGCCGGCTCGCGCGGCTCCAGGCGCTCAGCGATGTGGCGTCCTGACCCAAGAAACCCGACAGGAGAACGAAGTCACCGACAGGAGAACCTGATGAACGACTTCCTGCTGATCCCGTTCGTGGTGGCCCTCGGCATCGTCGGCTTCCTGATCACCACCCGGGCCGTCAGCACGCCGGCCGTCATCGGCGCCGCGCTCGTGGTGCTGCTCGGCGCCTGCGCACAGGCCAGAAGGAACGCCCGTCCGAGGACCACCCCACCCAAGAAGCGGAGGCAACACCCATGAGCACGCCCACCACGTTCGTCACACTCGCCAAGGCCCCCACGACCGGGACATCCACCGGGACCACCACGAGCGGCATCATCGACGACATCGGCTACGGTCGGCAGTTCGACGACTGGTACCACCGCCTCTTCCCCGACGACGCGTCCGTCACCGCCGAGGTCGAGCGCCTGATCTCCCTCCACCCCGACCCGGCCTCGGGCACCGTCGAGTTCGGCGTCGGCAACGGGCGGATCGCGCTCCCGCTGTCGCGCCGCGTCGGCAGGATCACCGGCGTCGACTCCTCCCCCGAGATGCTCGGCCTCCTGCGCCGGAACCTGACCGACGACACCCCCGTCGAGCCCGTGCACGCCGACATCCGCACCTACACCGCCGACCGCACCGTGGGGCTCGTGTACGCCATCTGCGCCACCCTGTCCATGCTGCTGACCCCCGAGGAGCAGCAACAGGCCGTACAGCGCGCCGCCGACCTGCTGACTCCCGGCGGCAGGCTCGTCGTGGAGACCCACAACAAGCCGGCCATCCTCGCCCTGCACGAAGGCCGTACCCGCGCCACGTACTTCACGCCGTACCCCGAGCCCGGCACCGGCCTGCAGAGCCACTCCCTCCTCCTGCCCGAGGGTTCGCTGTGGCACCTCTCCCACGTCTGGTACGAGTCCGACGGCACCACCCGCGTCGGCACCGAGGTCTCCCGGCTGACCGCCCCGGAGGAGATGGACACCTACGCCCGCGCCGCCGGCCTCGAACCGGAGAGCCGCTTCGGCGACTGGCCCGCCGACGCGACCCCGTACACCCCGCACTCCCCCCTGGCCATCTGCACCTACGTCAAGCCCCCGTCGCCCGGCTGCCCTGAGAACGAGATCGGACGGACGCAACCTTCGCTCCCGACCTGAACCCGTAGGAACGCGTCTGGTCGCCGGTCCGACGAGACATCGGCGATCTCACCACCGCCGGATCTGGAAGTTGCTGGTCAGATAAGGTGAAGGGGTGACCGAGAGCCTGCCCGCCGAAGTAGCTGACGTGCTTGAGGCAGTCCTTGACTCGGACGATTCTGTGCACGCTGCGCTGCGCAGGCAGGTTCCGCATCTCCGCGTGCGTTCCCGCTGCTCATGCGGGTGTGGGACCACCTACTTCGAGCTCGACCTCACCAGGGTGGAGCCGGCGTCCACTGGTGCGAAGACGGTGGTGGCTGCTGACGCGCAGCTCGTCACCGCGGCCGGCGAGTGCCCCGGTGAGGTCCTGGTGTTCGCGCAGGACGGCTACCTGTCGTGGTTGGAAGTCTGCTCATGGAGCGACGACATCGAGGTGAACCTGGCCGCGGCACGTCGTTGGCTACGGTCTCACCGCTGATACGGACCCACCGACGCCCAAGCCGGGCGAGCGTTTCCAGCTGATCTGTCAGCCCCTCATCCAGAAGTCCGGCGCGGCCCTGACGGGCTCTCCTGATGATCGGCGGTGTGGCGCTCGGGCCTCGCCAGCAGATCGTCCGCGGGCGGCACGCATCTCACCGGCCGCATGGTCAACCCCCGAAGGGCTTCCGGGGTCAACCGCGAAGGGCTGTCCCACGACCGCTCAGAGCTCCGGAAACGGCGGCACCTCGTTTATCACCCGCAGCAGCCTCCCGGCCGGGGCCGCGTCCTCCGGTCGCACGGACGAGGCGAGCCCGGCGCACAGTCCTTAAGATCCCTCGCCGCCGCGGCGGCGGAGTGCCGTTACTCGGTCCGGAAGATGCTTTTCCAGCAGCTGATCGCGATGGCACTCGATCCGAGCCACCCGCATCGCACCACCCGCTTACAGCGCTTTCGATCACTGCTGTCCAACCTATTGACTTCCCTTTCAGCCTGTCATTACCGTCTCGCAGAATTTCGAACAACGTTCGCCATTTCGAACATTTCGAACCACCGCATGAGTGCCCACTGGAGGACACCTCTATGCGTTACCCCCTCAGACGTGGCAGCCGCGCGCTGGCCGCCCTGTGCGGCTCGGTGCTGTCCGTCAGTCTGCTGACCGCCGGCCCGGGCGCGGCCCCCGCCCTGGCCGCCGACGACCCCAACGCGACCGCGCTGGACAAGGACGCGATCCTCGCCGCCAACCAGCTCGACGAGCGCAAGTGGTACAAGGACAACATCCCGTTCCTCGACACCCCCGACAACGACATCGACGAGGTCTACTACTACCGCTGGAGCACCTTCAAGCGTGCGCTCCGCTACACCGTGCCGGGCACGGGGTACGTGTCGACCGAGTACGACGTGCCGATCGGCTACGCCGGAAACCCTTACACCGCGCTCCCGGACGCGACCGGCTACCACCTGCTGGACGGGCGCTGGCTGCACAACCGCGACTACGCGGGGGACTACCTGGACTTCTGGCTGCGCGGGGCGGGCAACTCGGGCGCGCGGAACTTCAGCGAGTGGATCACGAGCGCCGCGTACCAGCGCTATCTCGTCACCGGGGACGCCGCGCAGATCAAGTCCGCGCTCCCCCACCTCATCGCCCTCTACAAGCGGTGGGACTCGAACTTCGACACCGACGTCACGGTGAACGGCACGCAGTCCTCCAGCGACCTGTTCCACCAGACCCCGCTGTCCGACGCCACGGAGTACACCGAGACGTCGATGCACAGCAGCAACTGGTTCAGCGGCGGCCGCGGCTACCGGCCCACGATCAACGCGTACATGTTCAGCGCGGCCCAGGCGATCAGCAGGATCGCCACGCTGAACGGCGACAACGCGACCGCGAACGAGTACGACGCCAAGGCCGCGCAGCTGAAGGCCGCCGTGCAGAACTCGCTGTGGGACCCGCAGCGCAGCTTCTTCATGCAGGTCTACAACACGGACAACACCAACGGCACCCTGAAGCAGACCCGGACGACCTGGCGCGAGGCGATGGGCTACGCCCCCTGGGCGTTCAACCTGCCCGACGCGCAGTACTCGTCGGCCTGGAAGTACCTGACCGACTCCAAGCGGTTCAAGGCGCCGTTCGGGCCCACGACGCTGGAGCGGGTGCACGACTTCGAGGCCGAGCAGGCCAGCGTCGTCCACGCGAACACCCAGAACTCCTCGACGGCCTCCAACGGCAAGTACGTCGGACAGATCGATTTCGACGACAGCGCGGTCACCTTCACCGTGGACGCGCCCGGCAACGGCACGTACCCGGTGACGGTCCACTACGCCAACGCCACCTCCGGCACATCGACCCACAGGGTCGTCGTGAACGGCGACACCGCCGGCCCCATCACCGTCAGCTACGCCCCCGGGGGCAGCTGGGGCCAGTTCTCGGAGACGAAGTCCGTCACCGTGCAGGTCCCCATGAAGACCGGCGCCAACACGCTGAAGTTCACCAAGGGCACGAGCTTCGCCGAGATCGACCGGATCACGGCGAACCCGTACTTCAACTACGAGGCGATCCCCGCCGAGCAGAAGCGCGACGACGCCAACTGCTGCCACTGGAACGGCCCGAGCTGGCCGTACCAGACCAGCCAGATCCTGACCGGCCTGGCGAACCTGCTCCAGGACTACCCCGCGCAGAACTTCGTCACCAAGGCCGACTACCAGACGATGCTGGCCCAGTTCGCAGACCTCCAGCACAAGGACGGCAAGCCCTACATCGCCGAGGCCGCCAACGGTGACACCGGCGAATGGATCTACGACGGGTTCAATTTCAGCGAGAACTACAACCACTCCAGCTTCAACGACCTGGTGCTCACCGGCCTCCTGGGCATCAAGCCGCAGACGAACAACACACTGGTGCTCAAGCCGCTGATCCCGTCCGGCTGGGACTGGTTCGCGGTCGAGAGTCTCCCCTACCACGGTCACACCTACTCGATCCGTTGGGACCGTGACGGCTCGCACTACGGCAAGGGCAGCGGCCTGCAGATCTTCCAGGACGGCCAGCGCATCCACCAGTCCTCGACCATCGGGAACACCACCGTGAACGTGGCCGCCCCCATCACCCCGGCGCAGCCCACGCGGATGATGAACGTGGCCGCCAACCCGCTGACCGCCGAGCAGGACTGGCTGGGCCGCACCGTCACCCAGCCCTACCCGAAGGCCTTCGCCTCCTACACCAACACCGTCTCCAACGGCCCGCACTGCCACAGCGGCCAGACCTGCAAGCCCACCACGTTCGACGCACCACTGCGGGCGACGGACGGCTGGATCCGCTACGACAAGATCCCCGACGACCGGTGGACCAACTCCGGCTCACCGAACGCCACCGACCACCTCGGCGTCGACTTCGGGGCACCACGCAAGATCAACGAGGTGAAGTTCTACACGTACGACGACGGCGCGAACATCCGCGTCCCGGCGAGCTACACCGTCCAGTACCTCAAGGACGGCGCGTGGGTGAACGTCCCGAGCCAGACGAAAAGCCCGGCCGGTCCGGCGGCTGACAACGCCAACGAGGTGACCTTCCCGACGATCACGACCTCGCAGTTCCGGGTCGTCTTCACCCCGCAGGCAGGCAAGTTCGTCGGCGTCACCGAGCTGGAGTCCTGGTACCCGGAGACACCAGTCGTCAAGATCACCAACAGGAACAGCAACCTGGAACTCGGCATCTCCGGCTCCTCGAGCGCCCCCGGAGGCGCCGTACAGCAACAGTCCGCCAGTAGTAGCGCCAACCACTGGTGGAAGATCGTCCCCGCCGAGAACGGGTACTACAAGATCATCAACACCAACAGCGGACAGGTCCTCGGAATCAAGGACGCCTCCAAGACCGCCGGCGCCACGGCATTGCAGTGGGGAGACACCCTCACCGCTGACCACCTGTGGTCGGTGGTCGACGCCGGCGGCGGCTACGCCAAGTTCGTCAACAAGAACAGCGGGATGGTGCTGGGCATCGACCAGATGTCCAAGTCGTCCGGGGCCCAGGCCCTGCAGTGGGACGACACCGGCACCGCCGACCATCTGTGGAGCATCGTCGCGGAGGACGGTTCCACACCGTTCACTTC